>NZ_CP067977.1:2412500-2645000 GCF_016656965.1 Brevundimonas vitisensis | reverse complement strand
ATGGTTGTATCTTTTCAAAAAGACCGCAGTTGTCAGTGTCGACAAACAGTTCCAAAGAACCGTCGCTAGGACACCGCCGCCTGCGTTTCTCTTTCCAGATCAACGATTTCAAAGACCAGGTCCAGATCTCCCGGACCCCACTGTTTAGCGCCGGTGGCCGGCGGAGGCGGCGATGTAGTCGCCTCAGTGTCCCGCGTCAATCCGTTCTTTTCGAAAGAAGAACTTCTTTTTCGCAGCGCCCGCCAGAGAAACTCTCCGGCCAGCGGGAGCGGCGTTCCTAAAGAAGCCCCGCCCCACAGTCAACCAAAACGTCAAAGTTTTTTACCGCCAAGAAGTTCGAGAACTTTAAGGCAGCGCGGCGTCTTCGGGGAAGTCTTAGGCTTCCCGTTAGGGCCGTTTCGACGATTCGATCAGAGCGCGGATACTATGTGGAACCTTCCGTAAGCGCAAGAGGTTTTTACCCCCTTGCCGTTCCGAAGCGTCGAGGGCGTCTCTGCCTTCGGTCCCCGGCGGCCGGCCCGTTTCCGAGCGAGGCGGCGATATAGGCCGCGCCCTTTCGTGCAGCAAGCGGCCATTTCGCAAATCCGTCATTTTCTGACGGTTCGGCGTTCAGCCAGCAGCGATATACGTCCGCAGGCTCTCGGCTTCGTGGGTGGCTTCGGCGATCTGGCATTTCACCACATCCCCGATGGACACCACCCCGGTCAGGCGGCCGGCCTTCAGCACAGGCAGATGCCGGATGCGGCGGTCCGTCATCCGGGTCATCAGGACCGCGACCGTCTCGGCGGGTTCGGCGAAGATGACGTCACGCGTCATATAGTCAGACACCGGTCGCTCCAGGCTGGCTTCCCCGTCCCTGGCGATGGCCCGCACCACGTCGCGCTCTGACAGCACCCCCACGACGCGTTCCTCATCGCAAACGATCAGGGCTCCCACGCGACGGCTTTCAAGCTCGGCGCAGGCCTGGGCGACCGTATTCTGGGGGGCGATCGAGAAGACCGCGCCTCCCTTATCCTTGAGGATTTCGGCAACAAGCATCGGGCGGCTCCTGGCTGTGTTTCCTGGGGCGGCCGCGGATGGACCGCTTCTTATCCCACAGGATCACTCAGGTCGGGCCCGGACGCAAACATGTCGCGCGTGAACGTCCGGCCCAGGGGCCCGATAACCAGTATGCCCGTGACGAAGCCAAAGGCATGGGCTTCCCATGCGATGGCGGCGCCCCCCGCCCCCGGCGCGAAGCCGATGAGGCCAAACGCGGCATTTACCATCATCCAGGCTGCCGCCATGGTCAGAACCTGGCGGTCGAACAGCGGCCGGACCCAGCCGCGCGTGCCGATCAACCGGGTCGAGGCTCCGATCAGGCCGAATACAGCCCCCGACGCGCCCACCATGCCGATGTCCTCGCCCCGATGGACCAGGCCAAATCCCAGCGCCGCCATCACCCCGCACAGCACATAGAGAAAGAAGAAGGCGGCCACGCCCCGACCGCCGCGCATCAGCCGGGCGACCGGTGCCGCAAAGGTCAGGGCTCCTAGCGCATTCATGGCCACGTGGGCCCATCCCTGATGCAGCAGCATGGCGGTGAACAGGCCGGTCCAGCGGCCGTCGTCCAGGTCCCGCGTATAGAAGGCTCCCTGACGCGCCAGTTCGGGCATCCGCTCCTGCAATAAATAGAGCGCCGGCATCGACAGAGCCAAGGCGACCGCGAGTGGCGGCGCATTCAGGATCGGCTGGCGGCCAGCCTGGCCGACTGGAGGGGGTGGCGACTGCATGGTGTTCAAATGCGCGCGCTCATCGGCGGCATCAAGCCGTTCTTAATAACCATGTCCCACCTTGGCACGCGGATTGCTTGCCGAACCGTGACCGTCAATCTGCGTGAGGACCGCCCGATGAGACTGAAACTGATCGCTGCGGCCGCCTTCTTTGCCGTCGTTCTGCCCGGGGCTGCGGCCCAGGCCCAGTCGAACGGCTCTGCGGGGGCGGGACAGCTGCAGGCCGGCTATGGTGGTTCGCGATACACCACCGCGCGTGCCCAGACCGGATCGACCCGCGACCAGAACGGCAATCGCCTCATTGTCGATGGCCTGATCCAGAGCGGAGCCAGCGCCTATTCCCGTTCTTCGGGCGGGGTCTCTTCCAGCTACAGCGGCGTGGGTGGATCGGGCGGCGGCACCGCGATCGGCGGCTCGACGGCCATCGGCAACAATCTGAACGTTGTGGTTCAGGGGAACCACAACACCGTCATCGTCAACTCCAATCAGGTCAACAACGGCAATGTCACCGCCGGAACGACCCTGAACGGGACCCCGAACCGGCCATGAGTACCCGTCTGCGCCTGGCGCGCCTGAAGATCGCCGGCCTGGCCTGCTCGGCCGCCGCCCTGCTCTCGGCCTGCGTGGCCCCGGTCGCGGGCGGCAATGGTCTTTACGCCTCGCCCATCGGCAATGCGCCGGTGACGGCCAACCCGACCCCCTATTCCACCGCCCTGTTCTGCCTTGCCGACTATGCGCGTCGCTACAACCTGCCCTCGCCGCGCATCGCAGTGGGCCGGATCAGCGACTACACAGGCACGGTCTCGGCCGATGGCGGCCGCCAGATCACCGGCGGTGCGTCCCTGATGGCCTATTCTGCCCTGGGCAAGGCCGGTGCACGCATCGTGGAGCGCTACGACACCTCGGTCTCCGAGCTTGAGCTGCGCTATGCCAACAACCGCCTGATCGGCGATGAGGGGCCGTCCGGAGGCCCCGAAGACGCCCAGTACCGCCGCATCATTGCGGGCCAGGTGCCGGGGTCGGACTTCTACATCGTCGGCGGCATCACCGAGGTGAACTACAACATCCGCTCGGGCGGCTTCGACATCGGCGCAGGCGAGGCCGACACCGACACCCCCTTGTCCGGTGTCTTCCAGGGGAAGGTCTATGTGATGAACGTCGCGATCGACCTGCGACTGGTCCAGACCACCACGCTCGAGGTCGTCGACATCGTTTCCTATCAGAAGCAGATCATCGGCCGCGAAGTCTCCGCTGGGGTCTTCGACTTCCTGAACGGCAATGTCTTCGACATCTCGGCCGGAGAAGGCGGGTTCGAACCGGTCCAGCTGGCTGTCCGATCGGTGATCGAGCGGGCCACGGTCGAGTTCATGGCCAACCTCTATGGCGCGCCCGGCCCCGAGATCTGCCTCGACACCCGCAACGAGCTGCTGCGCGATTCCACCACCGGCCCGACCGGCGGCTTCTATCCCGCCTATCCCAACACGGACACGAACAATGGACAGACCCGCGCGGATCCGTCTCGCTGGCATGATCGCCGCGACGGTGACGTGCGCCGCAGTCGCTACTGAGGCCTCGGCCCAGGACGGCTCCATCGTCCTGAACGAACAGTTGCAACTGGGCGACGTCATCGCCGGCCAGACCCTGAACGTCGAAGACGCCCAGGAACAGGTCACCGTCACCACCTATGCCCAGGGCACCCATGCCGCGGGCGCGGTTCAGAACGGGTCGGTCGCGGTCATTTCGACCCAGACCATGTCCGGCTCGGCCCGTGCCTCGACGGTCATGGATCTGGGGGGCGACACCCAGGGCATCGTCAACGCCACCACCCAGGCGGGCGGCAACTATCTGGCCGTCGGGGCCTATGACGCCGATCTCGACATCGAGGCGGTCCAGATCCTAAACGGCACCGAGGTCCGCGCCTCATCCGCCATCAACGGCGGCACGGCCCGGCTGCTGTCCGGCGGATCGGTTGGGGTGTCGGCCATCGGCAACACGACGGCTCTGGGCGGCAGCGGCTCGGTCGTGACCGGCTCGGTCGATCAATATGCCTCAGCGACGGTTCGGGCCTCGAACTATGCTGCGACCCAGTACATTCCCGCAGAGGCCGGCTTCACCAGTCAGGCCCTGGGCAATGCGGTGGCCGTCAACAGCGACGCCAACTCGGGCCAGAACCTGACGGTCGGTCAGATCACCACCTCGAACCTGATCGAGGCGGACACCAGCGCCAATGCCGGCAACGCCTGGAATCTGGCCGCCCGCGCCCATGCCGGTGCCAACCAGGCCGTCCTGGCTAACCAGGGCGGATCGATGGTCGTGACCACCGACCAGACCAACGGGGCCTATGTCCGCGCAGCCGCCGTGGCGACCGCCTATGATTACGGCTCGGCAACTGCCTATGCGCGCGGGGCGGGCAATGAGGTCTCGGCCGGAAACAACGACATCTATCTTGAGATCGACAACACCCAGTTCAACTCGGGCGGCGTCGATGTGTCGGCCAGTTTCGCAGGGACCAATGGCTATGACGCCTATGTCGGGGCCGATGCGGTGGGCAATTCCGTCACAGGCTATGCCTGTTCGGAATGCGCCGGCCAGATCAACGCCACCAACAATCAGGTCAATCAGGGCCACGTCACCGCCACGGCCCAGACCACCGTCGCCGGGTCTGGCCGGGCCGTCATCACCGGGGCCAATGCGGTGGGCAACAGCGCCAGCTTCTACGTCACCCGCCCGACCTGCGACACCGACTGTCACTGATTTAGCTTGAGCCCGGACGGCCCACACGTCACGGTCGTGGCGTGCTGGCGTTCGCTGTCGGCCGCCTTGTCATGACCAGTTGCAGCGTCCGGCCCGCCCTGGGGTGAGCGTCCGACGCGACCCGGAGTCTCCCCGATGCGTTCTGCCCGCCATCTGCTTCTTGTCGCCGCTTCGGGCGCGACCCTGATGTTCGCCGCTGCCCTGCCCGGACTGGCTATGGCCCAGGATGCGCCCGCCACTTCGACCCAGGTGGCGGCCGTCGCCCCCTCCGATCCCTGGCCCCAGGCGACCAGCGACGTGCCGGCCGACCCGGCGGTGCGTTTCGGCCAACTGCCGAACGGCCTGCGCTATGCGATCATGCATAATGCCACCCCGCCCGGTCAGGCGTCTCTGCGCGTGCGCATCGACGCCGGCTCGCTGATGGAGCGCGAGGATCAGCGCGGCCTGGCCCACTTCATGGAGCATATGGCCTTCAACGGCTCGACCAATGTGCCCGAAGGCGAGCTGACCCGTACCTTGGAGCGACTGGGACTGGCCTTTGGGGCCGACACCAATGCCTACACCTCGTTCGGCGAGACGGTCTATCAGCTGGACCTGCCCCGGACCGACGATGAGACTATCGACACCTCCCTGATGATCCTGCGCGACATGATGGGCGAGGCGACCCTGGCCGCCGACGCGATCGACCGCGAACGCGGCATCGTCCTGTCGGAGGAGCGCACCCGGGCCGGACCGGGCCTGCGGTCGCTGATGGCCCGTCTGGACTTCCTGATGCCGGGTCAGCTGGTGCCCGATCGCCTGCCGATCGGCGACACCTCGGTGCTGGCCAATGCCCCGCGCGAACGCTTCGTCGAATTCTATTCGGCCTACTACCGCCCCTCGCGCGCCACCGTGGTGGCGGTGGGCGACTTCGACGTCGATGCGATGGAGGCCAAGATCGTGGCCGAGTTCGGCGACTGGATTCCCGATGCACCCGATGGAGCCGAGCCGGATCTCGGCACGCCCCAAGCCCGCAGCCTGGAGGCCGGGGTCTATTCCGAGCCGGGCAGCCCCGCCTCGGTCCAGATCGCCTGGATTTCGCCGCCGGACCTTCGTCCCGACACCCTGGCCAAACAGCGCGAAGAGGCCGTCCGCTATCTGGGCATCGCCATCCTGAACCGGCGCCTGTCCACCCTGGCGCGCGGCGAGAACCCGCCCTTCGTCGGGGCCTCGGCCAGCCGGTCGACTGAATTCCGCTCTCAGGACACGGCCAGCATCTTTGCCAGCTTCCAGTCCGGCGGCTGGCAACCGGCCCTGAACGCCATCGATCAGGAACAGCGCCGCATCGTCCAGTTCGGCGTGTCCCAGGCCGAGCTGGATCGCGAAATCACCGAGTGGCGCACGGGCCTCGCCAATGGCGTCGCCGGCGCCGCCACCCGTCGCACGCCGGCTCTGGCCGGGGCTCTTGTCAGCGCGGTGGATGGCGACTCGGTCTTCACCTCGCCTCAGACCGACCTGCAGATCTTCGAGTCGATCGTCGGCGGCCTGACTCTGGACGAGGTCAATGCCGCCCTGAAGACCACCTTCACTGGTTCCGGCCCCGTCGTTTTCGTGACCACACCTGATCCCATCGATGGCGGCGAGGCGACCGTGCTGGCCGCCTTGGCCGCTTCCCAGGCCGTCGCCGTGACGGCCCCGGTCGCCGAGTCGGCCCAGACCTGGCCCTATACCGACTTCGGCACCCCCAGCGGCGTGGCCGAGACCTCTCGGGTCGAGGACCTGGACGTGACCTTCGTCACCTTCAACAACGGCGTGCGGCTGACGATCAAGCCGACCACCTTCCGCGACGATCAGGTCCTGGTCACCGTCTCGACGGCCGGGGGCTATCTGTCCCTGCCCACTGATCGGCTGACCCCGGTCTGGGCCGCCGGGTCCGCCGTATCCGAAGGCGGCGTATCGCGACTGACCGCCGACCAGCTGGAACAGGCCCTGACCGGCCGGACCTATGGCATCAGCTTCCAGGTCACCGAGGATACCTTTGCCTTCAACGGCGCGACCAAGCCTGAAGACTTCGGGCTGCAGATGCAGGTCCTGACCGCCTATCTGACCGATCCCGCCTGGCGGCCCGAGCCGTTCGAACGGATCCGTGGTCAGTTCCGCCAGGCCCTGCCCCAGCTGGACGCGGTTCCCGGCGGCGTCTTCGCCCGCGAAAGCGGCGGCCTGCTGCGTTCGGGCGATCCGCGCTGGACCTTCCCGACCCTGGCACAGCTGGGTGAAGCCAGCCTGGATGACCTGCGCCAGGCCATCACGGCCGGCGTCGCCACCGGCCCGATCGAAGTCGTCGTCGTCGGCGATGTGGACGTGAACCAGGTGATCGAACAGGTCGGCTCGACCCTGGGAGCCCTGCCCGCCCGCGCGGCCTCTGCTCCCGTCGCGGCCGACGCCCGCACCGTCCGCTTCCCCGCCGGCACGCCCCAGCCCGTGCAACTGACCCACGCCGGTCGCCCGGACCAGGCCCTGGGCTTCATTGCCTGGCCGACCGTCGACAACTTCTCTGATCCAAAGGAGGCCCGCCTGGTCCGTCTGCTGGGCGATATCCTGCGGCTGCGTCTGATCGACGAACTGCGCGAAGGCCAGGCTGTGACCTATTCGCCTTCGGTCTCTGCCAGCGCTTCGGGCGTCTTCACCGGTTATGGCTATCTGTCTGCCGCGATCGAGGCCCCGCCAGAAAAGATGGCCGGCTTCTTTGCTGATGCTGACCGGATCGCCGCCGCCCTGGCCACCGGTCCGATCACCGCCGATGAACTGGACCGCGCGCGCAACCCCCGTGTGGAATCGCTGCGCCGCAGCCAGGCGACCAATGAGTTCTGGCTGTCCGAGCTTCAGGACGCCCAGACCGATCCGGCGCGCCTGCCGACCCTGCGCACCGTGATCTCGGACGTGGAGACCGCCACGGTCGAGGACGTTCAGGCTGTCGCCGCCCGGTACCTCAGCCCCGATCGCGCCTATCGCGTCCAGGTCGTGCCGACGGCTACCGCTGCCGCTGCGCCCGCTGAATAACAAGAAGGCCCCGGTCGCATCAGCGGCCGGGGCCAGTTTGCTCACTCAGGATCGTCGATGGAGTCGACGATCCGATCTTGTCTCGATCCAGCTGACCCCAGGCTGAACGCCACCGGGGTCGTGGGTTCAGAACACGCGGCCGCCGACGCCGCCGTCCAGGGTGATGCTGGCCCCGTGGACCGATCCCACCACCTCTTCGACCAGTTCCTCGCGATAGTCCGTATAGGTTTCCTCGCGATAGACGGTCAGGATCTTCACCCCGGCTCCATAGCGGCGCAGCAGCGAGCGCTCGTTGCACTCACGTTCCTGACGCTGGGTCCGGCATTCGACGAAGCCTTCGCGCCCGCCATGCCACAGGGCCTCGCCCTTGCGGCAGGTCAGGGTCTCGCCATGCTCGAAGCTGATGCGCCCGTCATAGTCGGCAATCGTCACCTGGAGCGAGGTGCCCGCGATGCAGCGGTACAGTTCGCCCTCATAGTCCTCATAGACGTCGCGGTCCGGACGGACCTGAGAGGCGGGGTGCGGCACGCCGCGATCGTCGATGCAGAAGGCCTGAATGACCACGCGCTTGGACACCCGGCGCGTCGCTGTATAGGCCGTGCGGCCCATACGCTGCACCACATGGCCGTCGACGTTCAGGCCGTTGATCGTGGTCGGATAGGGCTGCTCGACATTGATATAGGCCCCGCCCCCGCCGGCGACGATGACGGTCGAGCCGCCGCGTGCCGAGGCCCGCGCCGAGGCATTGGCATTGGCGTTCGAGTTGGCGTTCACATTGACGTTGACGTTGATGTTGCCGCCTCCGCCACAGCAGGGCGGCGGCGGGGGCTGGGTGCAGCAAGGCGGCGGAGGGGGCGGCGGCGGCGGCGGCGGCGGCGGCGGATTGCAGCACGGCGGCGGCGGCGGATTGCATCCTGAGCTGCATTGCGCTGCGGCCTTGTCGGCAAAGGCAGTCAGCGCCACGAAACCGGCGGCGGCCGTCAGCCACGTCATCATCCGAACCCGCATGGCGAGGCTCCCAATCTAGGTCGTTACGCGCCGGTCTGAGCAAGAAACGGGCCGGTCCAGCCTCCCACAGAACCCCAAAGGCGTTGCGATTCCGTTTCGACATCGCGGGCGATGCCCCGCAGCCGTTCGCGGTCGGAGTTTTGCGGCGCATCAGGCCGGTAGGACCACGATGTTTCATTCCGACACAGAAGACCTGATCAAACTTTGGACGTCCCTGCGCAGCGGGCCGGAGTCGCGTGCCGGACTCCCTTCGCGGGCCTCGCTGCACCCCGAAGCTCTGGGGCCGCGGTTGACGAGGGTCTTTCTGGCGGACCGAAGCCAGGATGAGGCCGACGCACGCCTGCGGCTGGCCGGAGACTGGCTCGAGGCCTTCCATCACCGGCCGCTTACGGGCGTTGCCCTCTCGTCGCTCTGGCGGGCCCGATCTCACACGATGGTTGCCGCCGCCATGCGCCAGGCCGTCCGCGAGGCCCGTCCTGTCGTGATCGTGGCCGCCGCCGGTGCAGCCAACGCCCCGATCGAGGTCACACTGGTGCCCTTCCAGGGCGGGGGACAGCGGCGCGAGCTGATGCTGGGACTGTATGCGCCGATGGCGACCCTGACGCTGCCCACGGGGGTCGCCCATCAGCTCGCAGCGCGCGTATTCACAGCCGTCGGCGAGGCCGGCCGGCCCCGCCTGGCCCTGGCCTCTCTGGACGGTCGCCGCATTGCCTAGCTTTGGCGCTGGTCCTCAGTCAGGACGCAGGTCCCGGACGTAGCGTTTCCAGTTCTGCACATAATGTTCGGCCGACGCCTCCAGGGCGGCGATCTGCCCCGGCTCCAGCGCCCGCACCACCCGCCCCGGCTGGCCGACCACCAGGGACCCGTCGGGGATCACCTTGCCCTCGGGGATCAGGGCCCCTGCCCCAATGATGCAGTCGCGGCCGATGACGGCCCGCCCCAGAACGACGGCGCCGATGCCGATCAGGCTGTTGTCCCCGACCGTGCAGCCATGCAGCATCGCCAGATGGCCGACCGTCACGCCTCGGCCGAGCGTCAGAGGCTCCCCGGCGTCCGTGTGCAGCACACTCCCGTCCTGAACATTGCTGTTCTCGCCGATGGTGATCGGGTCATTGTCACCGCGCAGCACCGCCCCAAACCAGACGCTGGCACCCTGCTTGAGAATCACGTCTCCTAGTACAGTTGCATTCGGCGCTATCCAGTATTCGCCTTCTGGCGGAAGCTGCGGTTTCTTGCCGCCCAATGCATAGACATTCATCCGTACACAGCCTTATCTAGGGAAAATGAAGGCTTTAAGCCTTCGTAAACCGCGCTAGCATCACATTGTAGATGTGATTCGACCCGGTATTCAGGGTTCGGATTCGAAGCCGGATCAAGCCCGGTCCGGTCAGTATAAGGGGAACGCGCGTGGCGTGTTCGGTTCGGCGGCCTGGTTCGCTGATTTTCGGTCCTTCCACCGATCCGGGCGGCTCTGTCGCATTCTCTGCCCTTCTCCTCCCCACCAACGTCCAAGGCGGCACCCTGTCGGGTCCGCCTTTTTTCATGCCCTGGAGGCGTCCATGACCAAACGTGCGGCACTGAAGCGTCAAACCCGTGAACTCGGTCGCGAGCCGGGGGTCTTCGATTCCCAGGAGTTCGCGCACGAAGCCAAGGTGCGTCGTCTTCCGACGCACACCGGATGGTCGCCGGCTCCCACCAATGACGCCCGCGACCAGGCCTATATGAAGACGCTCAAGCCCAAGTCGGACGGTCAGGCTGAACTGCTGAGTGCCATCGACCATCACAATCTGGTCCTGGCCCTTGGCCCGGCAGGAACGGGCAAGACCTATCTGGCCGTGGCAAAGGCTGTCGAAGCGTTGGAAGCAGGCCGGATCGGCCGGATCGTTCTGTCTCGTCCGGCGGTCGAGGCCGGCGAGTCGATCGGGTTTCTGCCTGGCGACATGGAGGACAAGCTGGCCCCCTATCTGCGCCCCCTCTACGACGCCCTGTCCGATCGTCTCAGCATGAAGCGGGTCAAGGCCCTGATGGCCGAGGGCCTGATCGAGATCGCGCCGGTCGGCTATATGCGCGGCCGAACGCTGAACAACGCCTTCATCGTCGTCGACGAGGCGCAGAACTGCACCTATGTGCAGCTGAAGATGCTGCTGACCCGCCTGGGCTGGCATTCGACCATGGTCGTCACCGGCGATCCGCAGCAGTCCGACCTGCTGCCCGGCATCTCGGGCCTGTCCGATGTGGCCGAGCGCCTGGCCCCCGTCCCCGATATCGCCGTCGTCCGCCTGGCCGAACGCGACATCGTCCGCCACCCGCTGGTCGCCAGCATGATCGGGGTCCTGTAGCGATCGCAGAGCGCCTGTCCCCGCAGAGCCGAGGCGGGGACAGGCCGGTCTTTACCCTGTCGCCGGATTGACGGCGGCCGCCTCTTCCTTGGCCAGGGCGATGCCCTCCTCCGAGCCCTTGGCCGGTGGCTTGGGCCGCGCGCCCAATCGATCGACCAGAGCGAAGACGAAGGGGTTCAACGAGATGGACAGCAGGGCCGCCGCCAGGATCAGGTCGTGAGTCTGCCGGCTCAATGCGCCCAGCGACATGCTCAGCGCCGCAAGGATGAAGCTGAACTCGCCGATCTGGGCCAGGCTGGCCGCCACGGTCAGGCCCGTCGCCCGATCCAGCTTGAACCGATGGGTGATCACCAGCGCCGCCAGCGCCTTGCCGACGATGACGATCCCCAGCACACCAAACACAGCCAGCGGCTCGCGCAGCAGGATCGACGGGTCGAACAGCATCCCCACCGACACGAAGAAGAGGACCGCGAAGGCGTCCCTTAGCGGCAGCGACCGCTCCGCTGCATTATGACCAAGAGGCGAAGAATTCAGCACAAGGCCGGCCAGGAAGGCCCCAAGCGCAAACGAGTGGAACATCGCATAGGCCACCCAGGCGATCCCCAGGGCGATCGCCAGGACCCCCAGGGTAAACAGTTCCCGCGAGCGGGTATGGGCGATGCGTACCAGTACCCACGGCAAGACTTTGGGGCCAACGACCAGCATGGCACCGACGAAGACGGCCACCTTGGCCAGCGTCCAGCCGATGGACGCCGCCAGTTCACCCCCGCTGAGCGTCTCGCCCGGCTGCACGATCAGTAGCGGCAGCATGACCAGGGCGATGACGATGACCAGGTCCTCGACGATCAGCCAGCCGACAGCGATGCGGCCGATCTCGCCTTTGACCTGTTTGCGTTCCTCCAGCGCCCGCAGCAGCACAACGGTCGAAGCGACGGACAGGGCGAACCCCGTCAGGACGGCTTCCACATTGCCGAACCCGAGCAGCCGACCCAATCCCCAGCCCAGGAAGGTGGCGGCCGCAATCTGAAACAGGGCCCCCGGTATGGCGACCTTGCGGACCTTCATCAGATCGTCCGGCGAAAAATGCAGCCCGACGCCGAACATCAGCAGAATGACCCCGATCTCCGCCAGCTGCGGAGCCAGGGTCGTGTCGGCCACGAAGCCACCCGTATAGGGTCCCACCACGATGCCGGCGACCAGATATCCGACCAGCGGCGACAGCTTCAGCCGGTT
This sequence comes from Brevundimonas vitisensis, assembly GCF_016656965.1. Lineage (NCBI taxonomy): Bacteria > Pseudomonadati > Pseudomonadota > Alphaproteobacteria > Caulobacterales > Caulobacteraceae > Brevundimonas > Brevundimonas vitis. Next base: position 2,632,855 of record NZ_CP067977.1, on the reverse strand, counting down.
GGCGATCATACCGAACACGAACGCCAGCACGAAGCCTCCGACAAGGGTGAGGATCAAGCTGTCGGCGTGCGGCATCGGCGCTCCTTGCGTAGGGCTGGTGTTCCTTGGGCGGTGAGAGCCCCATATCTGGGGTCAAGACGATGCCACGGCAAGGCTTTGCGCAAAAATCAGTCCTCGCTCGCCCAGCAGACGGCGATGGATTGAAGCCGGCCTAAGCCCGCACCGCTCCGCGCGCGGCACCGATGCCCAGCGCCGTCAGGGCCGTCGCGGCGATATGATCTGCGTTCAGCCCGGCGGCGGCATACATGGCCTCCGGCTTGTCATGGTCCTGGAAGACGTCGGGCAGATGCAGGGTCCTGACTTTCAATCCCGCGTCCAATGCGCCCTTTTCCGCCAGAAGCTGGAGGACGAAAGCGCCAAATCCGCCCATGGCCCCCTCTTCCACGGTGATCAGGCATTCGTGCTCGCGCGCGAGACGCAAAATCATCTCGGCGTCCAGCGGCTTGGCAAAACGTGCATCGGCCACCGTGGCCGACACGCCGCGCGCGCTCAGCAGATCGGCAGCCTTCAGGGATTCCTGGAGCCGCGTACCGAGGCTCAGGATCGCCACCGATGTGCCTTCGCGAACGATGCGACCGCGGCCGATTTCCAGGGGGGCAGCCCGTTCGGGAATCTCCACGCCCACACCGTCGCCGCGCGGATAGCGGAAGGCGCTGGGCCGGTCGTCGATCTCGCAGGCCGTGGCGATCATGGCGGCCAGTTCGGCCTCGTCGGCAGCGGCCATCAGGACCATGCCCGGCAGCGTGCCCATGAAGCCGATGTCGAACGATCCGGCGTGCGTCGCGCCATCCGCCCCGACCAGCCCGGCCCGGTCCATGGCAAATCGGACGGGCAGGCCCTGGATCGCCACGTCGTGCACGACCTGGTCATAGCCCCGCTGCAGGAAGGTGGAATAGATGGCGCAGAACGGCTTCATACCATCCGCCGCCAGACCCGCCGCGAAGGTCACTGCGTGTTGCTCAGCGATGCCCACATCGTAGGTCCGCTCCGGAAAGGCCTGCCCGAACAGGTCCAGACCCGTCCCGCCCGGCATGGCTGCGGTAATGGCCACGATCGACGGATCATGCTGGGCCCGCTTGATCAGCTCGGTGCCAAACACCTTGGTATAGCTGGGGGCATTTGAAATGGCCTTGGCCTGCTTGCCCGAGACCACGTCGAACTTGACGACGCCATGATATTTGTCGGCGCTGTTTTCTGCGGGCGCATAGCCCTTGCCCTTCTGGGTCACGACATGGACCAGCACGGGCCGATCGGTGATCGCCGCCGCATTCTTCAGGACCGGAACCAGAGCCTCCATGTCATGGCCGTCGATCGGCCCGACATAATAGAATCCCAGCTCCTCGAAGAAGGTGCCGCCCGTTACCATGCCCCGGGCGTACTCCTCGGCCTTCTTGGCAGCATCCCGGAACGGGCGCGGCAGGTGCTGCGCCATCGAACGGCCCAGGCGGCGGAAGCTGCGATAGGTGCCACCCGACACCAGCTTGGCCAGATAGGCGCTCATTCCGCCCACCGGCGGGGCGATCGACATGTCGTTGTCGTTCAGCACGACCGTCAGCTGGCCACTCGTCGCCTCGACGGCGTTGTTCATCGCCTCATAGGCCATGCCCGCCGACATGGAGCCGTCGCCGATCACGGCCACGACCCGGTTGCTGCCGCCCTTCTGATCGCGCGCGGCGGCAAACCCCAGCGCCGCACTGATAGACGTAGAGGCATGGGCTGCGCCGAACGGATCGTATTCGCTCTCGCTGCGCTTGGTGAAGCCGGACAGGCCGCCGCCTTGGCGCAGAGTCCGGATGCGGTCGCGCCGTCCGGTCAGGATCTTGTGCGGATAGCACTGATGGCCGACGTCCCAGATCAGGATGTCATCCGGCGTCTCGAACACATGATGCAGCGCAACGGTCAGCTCGACCACGCCCAGGGCCGACCCCAGATGCCCACCCGTCACCGATACGGCGTCGATGGTCTCGGCGCGGACTTCATCGGCCAGCTGACGCAACTGCCCGGCGTCGAAACCCCGCGTGTCGGCGGGAAAGGTGACAGTGTCCAAGAGCGGCGTATCGGGCATGAGAACTCTAAGTCGCTAAAAGCAGTCTTCGATCCCTCTTACTCTGTCATTCAGCGCTGACGAAGGGAGGGTTTCCGTGGCGAACGCGGACGGGCTAACTGCGCCGCCTTAGCACGAAGTCGACGCTGGCCTTGAGGATTTCCGCCTGGGCGCCGAAGGGGGTCAGGTGATTGCGGGCCTGATCGGCCAGGTGGGCGACCCTCTGCCGCGCGGCATCGACACCCAGCAGGGTGACGAAGTTCGTCTTGCCCCGCGCGGCGTCCTTGCCCCCTGCGGCCTTGCCCAGGATGTCCTCGTCACCTTCGACGTCCAGCAGGTCGTCGACGATCTGATAGGCAAGGCCGATATCATGCGAGAAGCTCAGCAAGGCCTGTCGCTGGGCCTCGCCGGCCCCGGCGATAATCAGGGGAATCTCGAAGGCATAGTTGAACAACGCGCCCGTCTTCAGCCGCTGCATCCGCGCCACTCCGCCCAGGTCGTCGCGCACGCCCAGCAGGTCGATCATCTGACCGCCCGCCATGCCTCGCGCACCCGAGGCGAAAGACAGTCTGCGCGCCAGCTCGCAGCGCACGCCGGCATCTTCATGCGTATCTTCGTGCAGCAGGATGTCGAAGGCCGCCGTCTGCAGGGCATCGCCCGCCAGAACGGCCGTCGCCTCGTCATAGGCCCGGTGAAGCGTGGGCCGCCCCCGCCGCATGTCGTCATCGTCCATGCAGGGCAGGTCGTCATGGACCAGCGAATAGGCGTGGACGCATTCCAGGGCGCAAGCGGCCCGCAGCACCGAGCGTTCCTCGATATTGAACAGCTCGGCCGCTTCCAGTGCAAAGAAGGGGCGCAGCCGCTTGCCCGGTCCCAAGGCGGCATACCGCATGGCCTCGGTCAGCCGCGCCTCCGGCCCCTCGGCGCGGGGCAGAAGCTCGTCCAGGGCAACCGTGACCAGATCGGCGACCTCGGCCACCCGGTCGATGACCGTCTGTTCGTCGGAGTTGGCGGCGATCGGTCTCAGAACAGCCTCCCACCCAGGGGGACATCCCTGTCAACGCCGACCAGCACCACCGCTCCGTCCGCATCGGGGAAGCCCAGGGTCAGAACCTCGGACATGAACGGACCGATCTGGCGCGGTGGGAAATTCACCACCGCTGCCACCCTGCGGCCCACCAGCTGCTCGGGCGTGTAGTAAACGGTGATCTGGGCCGAAGAACGCCTGGTGCCGATGTCCGGCCCAAAATCGATGGTCAGCTTGTAGGCTGGCTTGCGCGCCTCCGGAAAAGGCTCGCAGCGGACCACCTGGCCGATGCGCACATCGACCTTCATGAAATCATCGAAACTGATCGGTGCCGGTTTGGACATCACCCGAACTCGGCCGGCGCGATGCCCTTGGCCTGGCCGTCTGCACCGACCACGATCTTGTCGACCCGGAGCTGGGCCGCCTTCAGCCGCGCCTCGCAATGGGCCTTGAGACGAGCGCCTTGCTCATAAAGGGCGATCGATTCCTCAAGCGGAGCCTGTCCGGATTCCAGCCGGGCGACGATCGATTCCAGCCGCGCCAGGGCATCTTCGAAGCTGAGGTCGGAGGGGACAGCGGGTGTTTCGGCAGCGTCGGTCATGAGGCCGGTTCTGACACCAAGGGACCAGCAGGCCAAGCCCGCAATCGCCCGTGAAGCGCGGCATTTAGGGCGTCAGCGCTTCTCGAACCGACGCTGGGACCAATAGCGGAAGCCCTGATCGTGAACCAGCCGCCAGCCGTCAGCCTTCAGCCGGCGTCCGACCATGTGGTTGAAATAGCCGTGCGCGAGAACCAGCACATCCTGACCGCCCATCGCCCGCGAGATGAGGATCTGGGCGGCCTGTTCGGCCCGCTGCTCCGCCTGCCGGCGGGTCTCCTGGCCGTCGTGGTGGTCAAAGGCGTGCCACCAGAACCGAGACACGACTCCCCAGTATTTGGGCGGCAGCTTGAACCACGAAGGAAAATGCGGCGGCGGCAGCGGGGCCTCGATGAAAAGGGCATCGCCTATGACCTCACGCCCCCCGGCGGCGGCGGCGGCGGTTTCCTGGGCGCGCGGACGGGTCGAGGAATAGATCACCCCCGCCCCTTGGGCGGCGGCCAGCAGCTCGGGCGGCGGCGTCTGACCGGCCCGCAGGCCACCGATCTCATAGCGCGCCCACCAATCGCGGTACTGGTCAGATGAGAGCATGCATTTGCGCGACAGGGCCGGTTCCCCGTGCCGCGTCAGGATGATGGCCCCAGGCCGGACGGCGGTCACGGCACGCGTCGGAGTCGGTCCCGTGTGCGGCACCTCGCTCTGGTCGGTCGATTCGATAAAGGCGGGTGCGGTCATGGTTACCGGAACGGGCCGAAAGCGCGATTGCGCCGACACGCGTTCCTCAGTCCTCCCCCAGCGCCCGAAGATGTGCGACCGCCGAACGGCCCAGTCCTTCAAGGTCGTAACCGCCCTCGAGCGAAGCCGCAACCTTGCCCGCGCATGTCGCTCGCGCGACCTCGACCACAGCCCGTGTCGCCCAGGCGAAATCCTCGGCCTCCAGGGACTGATGGGCCAGCGGATCGCGGCGGTGCGCGTCGAATCCGGCAGAGATCAGGATCAGGTCCGGCCGAAAGGCCTCCAGCGCCGCCATCAAGCCGCCGGCAAAACTGGCCCGCCATGATTCGCGCGCCGCATGGGGCGGCACCGGCGCGTTCACGACGTTGCCGACCCCCGTCTCCGAGGCCGCGCCACTGCCGGGATACAGGGGCATCTGATGGATCGACCCCAGGAACAGGCTGTCGTCATCCTGGAAGGCGGCCTGGGTGCCATTGCCATGATGGACGTCGAAGTCGATCACCGCGACCCGCGCCATCCCCAGGCTCTGCGCCACCCGCGCCGCGACCGCGACATTGGAAAACAGGCAGAAACCCATCGCCTCGCCCGGCTCCGCGTGGTGGCCCGGCGGGCGGACGGCGGCGAACGCCCTGTCCGTCTCACCGCGCGCAATCGCACGGACCGCATCGACGATGGCCCCAGCCGCCAGCCGCGCCGCCCGCACACTTCCGGGCGACAGGACCGTGTCGCCGTCCAGCGCCCTCAACCCCTCAGCGGGGGAAGCGGCCAGCAGGCGTGCGACGTGATCAGCCGGGTGCACCCGCTCCAGGTCGGCCACCGAGACCTCAGAGGCCTCACGCCGGTCCAGTCTCAGGTCCGAATCATCAATGGCCTCGATCACCGCCCTCAGGCGTTCGGGCCGCTCCGGATGACCGTCGCCCGGCCGGTGCGCGAGCATGTCGGAATGAGTAAACAAGGTTGCAGCCATTGAGGCAGGATAGAAGGGTGATCGGTGCCGGTCCATCGCCTCGACTCCCCCTGGCCCGTCCGGCCCTGTATGCCGTCCGCATGACCGACGCCGTGATCCGCTCCGCCCGCCCCGACGATGCCGCCGCTATGGGGGCCCTGGGCCGTCAGACCTTCATCGACACCTTCGTCACGGGGTTCGGCATTCCCTATCCGCCCCACGATCTGGCGGCCTTTCTCGATGCCAGCTTCAGCCCCGAAGCCACGGCGACAAAGCTGGCCGAGCCCGGCGCGGCCTGGTGGGTTGCAGAAAACGAGACCGGCCTGCTGGCCTTTGCCAATGCCGGGCCCAACACCCTGCCCCATCCCGACGCGCGGGCCGGTCATGCCGAACTGCGCCGCCTCTATGTTTCAGAAGCCGCCCAGGGCATGGGTCTGGGCAGCCGATTGCTGGCCCTGTCGCTGGAATGGATGGAGGCCAACACCGAGGGCCCCCTGTGGATCGGCGTCTGGAGCGGCAATCTGAAAGCCCAGAAGCTCTACGCCGCCCACGGATTCAGGAAGGCAGGCGAGTACCAGTACCCGGTTGGCGCTTGGCTGGACGACGAATTCATCCTGCGGCGGGATAGACGGCCTGCCTGAGGCATGGTGACGTCGGCTAAACATTCAGGAGCTCTCATGTTTTCGCGTCTTGCTTTCGTCGCTGCCCTGCTCACAGCGCCTATGGCGGCGGCGCAGACCCCGCCGCCCGCGACGGTCGCCCAGGTGGCCGAAGCCCGAAAACTGGCCGACGAGATCATCAGCGCAGGCCGGGCGGAAGCCTGGTTCGAAAACATCACCGACGGCGCTGTCCCGAAGGTCCGACACGCACCAAGTGGCATGACCTGCATGTTTGCGGGCAACAGACACGACCGGATCGCCGTTTTCCCGACCCAGAACGACGGCGTGCCGCAGGGGAGCGACGTCGGTTGCGTTTGGTACAGCGAGACGACCGCCACCCACTACACACTGTACGCCACACGCTATTCCTCACAGCCCTCAGCCGAGGCAGTGCTGGCTGAGTCCGCGCGCGCGATCATCGACCGCTACCCGGAAGCGCAACTGTACGAAGGCACTATCTCGATCGCCAGCATCGAGGGCGAGGTCGAACCCATTGCCGCAGCCTATGTGATCGACACGACCGCGGGCAGGCGACTGACACTCGCCATGGTCGCGCACAGGGGCGAGTGGTCCTTCAAGATCCGCGCGACCGGTCCGGTCGAAGACGCAACGAGCGTCAGCATGGTCACTGGGATGAGTCTGGTGGCTTCCTTGCTGGACCTCGTCGGCAAGCCGGCAACTAACTGATGCTCCTGCCCTTCTTCACCGCCCTGCGCGACGCCAAGGTTCCGGTGTCGATGAAGGAATGGCTCCATCTGATGGAGGCCATGGACAAGGACGTTGCCGGAGGGCGGGTCGAGGACTTCTACCATCTGTCCCGTGCCGTCCTGGTCAAGGACGAGAAACACTACGACCGGTTCGATCTGGTCTTCGCCAAGGTTTTCAAGGGCGTGGAAAGCGTCGGCGCGGGCGAGGACCTGACCACCGACATTCCCGAGGACTGGCTGAAGCTGCTCAACCAGAAATTCCTGACCGAGGAAGAAAAGGCTCAGATCGAGGCCATGGGCGGGTTCGAGGCCCTGATGGAAACGCTGAAGAAGCGGCTGGAAGAGCAGAAGGAACGTCACGAGGGCGGGTCGAAGTGGATCGGCACGGGTGGAACCAGCCCTTTCGGTCACGGCGGCTACAACCCCGAGGGTGTTCGCATCGGTGGCCCGGGCAAACAGGGCCGGGCGGTCAAGGTCTGGGAAAAGCGCGAATACCGGAACCTCGACGACGGCGTCGAACTGGGTACGCGCAACATCAAGGTGGCCCTGCGGCGTCTGCGCCGGTTCGCGCGCCAGGGCTCGCCCGACGAACTGGACATGGACGCCACCATCGACGGCACGGCCCGTCAGGGCTGGCTGGACATCCATATGCGCCCCGAGCGGCGCAACACCATCAAGGTGCTGCTGTTCCTGGATATCGGGGGTTCGATGGATGGCCATGTGAAGCTGTGCGAGGAGCTGTTCTCGGCCGCCCGCACAGAGTTCCGCCATCTGGAATTCTTCTACTTCCACAACTGTCTCTATGAGGGGGTCTGGAAGGACAACCGTCGCCGTCACACAGAAAAGACCCCGACCTGGGAAGTGCTGAACCGCTATGGCGGCGATTGGCGCGCGGTTTTTGTCGGCGACGCCACCATGTCTCCCTATGAGATCACCATGCCTGGCGGTTCGGTCGAGCACTGGAACGAGGAGGCCGGTGCCGTCTGGCTGCGCCGCGCCCGGCAGCAGTGGGACAAGTCCGCCTGGCTGAACCCGGTCGCCGAACGCTACTGGAGCTATTCGGCCTCGGTCGGCATGGTCCGTGAGTTGATGGACGAACAGATGTTCCCACTCACCCTTGATGGGCTCGACCGGGCCATGCGGTCACTGGCTCGCTGAGGCATGGGCCTGATCGTCAGACGCCGTCAGAAGCCAGGCCTGCCTTATTGAGCCAGGGTGCCAAGGTATCAGCGGGATTTTCGATATGGCCATGGGTGTGATTCTGATCGGCTTGTCGGCCTTCCTGGGTCAGGACCCTGGCCAGGACGGCCCGATGGTCACCGCGCCCGCGCCCGTCGCAGCGGGCAACCAGGCCCCGTCGCCTTCGCAGTCGCCTGGGGTGACGCGTATTGCCCCGCCCCTGGGCGACACACCTTCATCTCCGGCTCGCCCCGCTGTCCAGCCCGCCGAGGACGACGCCTTCGACCGCGCTTTTGCTGATTCACGGAGCCTGGCATCGGCCCCGTCAGCGGAACCAAGGCCCTTGCCGCCCGAGGCCCTGTCCGACCCCGTCGCCTATGCCGCCCAACAGTGCCGTCCCGGCATTCGGCCCTCCGGGGAAGAGATCGAAGCCTGCTTCACACGCATCGAGACGCAGATCCGCAATGCTCGCCGCGCCGAGGAGGCCGCCCGCGCGCCCCGCACGACCTGCCGCCAGCAGGTGGTTCGCGACCAGGACGGCCAGTCCGTTTCGACCGAAGCCTCTTGCACCATCAGCAGCGGTGACACTCCACCGGCGTCGATCCCGTTCGGCGACTAGCCGCCCCCACGAGATCCGCACGAAAAAGGCCCGGATGCTTTCGCATCCGGGCCCTCATTCCGTCTTTGCAATCCGGACCTAGCGGCGGTCGCGGCCACCAAACAGGCCCCGGCGTTCGGGCTGCCAGCGCTCGTCGCCGCGATAACGGTCGTCACGAATATATCGGCCGTCGCGATCATAGTAGCCGTAGCCGGACTGGAAATAGTCATATCCATCAAGGGTATAACCATCGTCGTAGTATTCCAGACCCAGCAGACCGTCCTCATCCGCCCAACGGTCGCGAGGATAGGAACCATAGACGCATTCCCAGCCCTGGCCCGGCGACCAGTAAGGCTCATAGCGCCCCCGCGAACGCTCGCGGAACCGCGCCCGGCACAGGCTGCGCGACCAGACCTTGTTGCCACGCGCTTCGATGTTGGAACGGTCCTCGCTGTAATAGACCTCGCGAACGCCCGAGAAGCTGTTGTTCACGATCACCGCACGGCCCGACGCGGCGGCCACACCGACGCTGGCAGCGCGGACCCGACTGTCGGCAAGCCGCAGTTCGCCATTGTAAAGGACCACGCCCTTTTCGGACTTGCAGATCCGGCTGCCGGTGATCGCCACCGAGGCACCCTCGATCGCCACGCCCTCGACATAGCCGCAGATGGCGGTGTTCTCGATCTCGACCCGGCCATAGTCGCGGCCCGAGCGGATGATCACACCGATCGAGCGCGGGCCGAAATTGTTCGGGGCCTCGACACCCAGCAGGGTGCTGGTCGAAATCGTTGCCGTCTGGCCTGCGCCCGGCGTCAGCTCCAGCCCGACCTGGGCGCCGCCGATCACCATCTCATAGGCCGTCAGGGTCGCCCCATCGGCCACGATGGCCGGGGCTACGGTCTGGGCCTCGATGACGACGTTCCGAATGTCCAGCAGACCTCCGTCGGCATAGACCGCCGCCTCGTCACCGACGTAGCGCATGCCCGCGCGGTTCAGGATAATCTCGGCCCCATAGCCGACGATACAGGCCGCATCCCCGGCGCGCGGCGCGGCGAACAGCATGTCGCGCACCTCGACCCGCACACCCTGGGCCACCGTCATGCACGGCAGGCCATCGGGGGCCTGAAGCGTCGGGGTAGGATGGCGGGCCCAGTCACGGGGGTCAAAGCCGCTCTCGCCGATGATGGTCATCGGCTTGTCGATGTTCAGCCAGCCGACGCAGGGGCCACCCCGCGCCCGGATGATCAGGGTGCCGCCCGGACGCACGCGGCGGACCGCATCCTCGACCGCTCCCGTACCCGGATTGCCTCCGCAGTCGATAAGAACGATCTCCTCGCCACCCGCGCGCGGCGGGACCGGGCGATAGTCAGGGCGATGGTCGTTGTAGCGCCAGCGACGGGCTGACCCTCGGCTGCGGCTGCCGCGCGTCGGCGGATCGATCAGCACACCGAAGTTCGGCCGGGTCTGGCTCTCGACACGGGCGGCGCTCTGGGCCTGAGCCGTATCGGGCAGCGACAGAACCACGCCCGACGCAGCGACCACCATGGCCGCGATCGCTGCCAGAGGCGTCTTCAAAAGAGAGGCGTTACGACGACTGTACATGACCTCACGCCCTCCTATCGGCGCTGTGATCGAGAAACCTGGGACAGGACCGCCTGCAGGCGGGCAGCGGACGGACCAAAGCCCGACAGGGCTGATTCAATGCGAAGAACCACGGCCTCGGCCTTGTCCTGGTCCGCCACCCCGGCGACGCCGAGGGCGAAATAGGACGACAAGGCAAACTTGGCCTCCGGACTCCCCTGTTTCGCGGCCTGCTCGAACCAATGGAAAGCGCGGGCATAGTCGGGCGGCACGCCGATACCCTCGGCATACATGACGGCCAGCACCAGCTGGGCTTCGGACGATCCGTTGACGGCGGCCAGTTGGATGGCCCGCACGCGCTCCTGATAGGAAAGCCGGCCCTCCATCGGGTGGCCGAGCATGGCTTCCAGCGTCTCGATCTGCCGCTTGGAGAGATCCTCCGGCCGCAGAGGGACTGTATCGACCACACCGAGGTATCTCAGGGCCCGGCCCACATGGATGAAGGGCAGCTCGCCCGCCATCCGCGACAGGGCATATTCATACGCGTCGCCGCGCGGACGGCTCTCGTCCGAGAAGGGCACACCCGAGGCCGGCGCGGTATTGGGATAGAATTCGAAGGGCGGCACCCATTGACGCGCCTTGGCTTCGACGAACGCCCCATATCGGCTGCGGTGCGGCGAAGAGCGCTCGAAGTCCTTCAGCAGGACATAGGCCCCGACATCGCCCGTCTGCACCGCCAGATAGTTGTAAAGATAGGCGTCGACGTCGTTGCGCTGGAACAGATTGACCGCCGCCCAGGCCCCGCCGCGACGATTGCGGTCGTTGCCGCCGCCGGGGCGTCCCTGGGCCTCGCGCGCCTGACGATTGTCTTCAGGCTCGCCGTATGGGCCATACAGGCCGTCATGCAGGCGGGCCAAGGTGCGGAACCCCTGCGCATCCTGGGTCGACAGCACATAGATGACCCGGTCACGAACAGCTTCCTGTTCCTCGCGCGTCATCTGCGACAGCTGGTTGTTCAGGCGTTGATAGGCCGTGTCCCGCTCCCAGGCACGGCAGTCGTCGTATTTGGACAGGGGCCGGAAGCCGCCGAACACGCCGCGCTCCACGCGGTTGATCGGGGCAAAGCCTTCCTCATTGGCCAGCGCCATGGCCAGCCAGACCGAACTTTCGATCGGGTCCTCGATGTTCTTGTCGGTGGCCCGCACCGCCGCATAGCGGCTGCCCAGCTCCAGCTGAGCAAAGAAGTCCCCACGGAAGGCAGCGCGCCGCAGGGCGCGCAGCCCGGTTTCCTGGGCATTGAACTCGGATCCCGTCAGGGCTGCCGGCCGCGGGCAGGCATTGCTCGCAGCCGAATCGCCCTTGCGCCAGAAGGTCTGGGTACCCTCGCCACAGGCGGCCATGGACAGTGTGGCGGCCACCAGCAGTGCGGCGACACCGGCGATGGCCACGGGCGCACGGCTGCGCACGGCTGAGCCGCGCCCGTCATTGTTGCCGTCGGCCTGGCTCATCTACCCCTCACCCCAACCGTTCGCGACTATGCCCGCAAGGACACTGTTCATCGACCGTTACTCCACCCCGGATCGTCGTGCCCCATTAACCTTCTGTCAAGGTTAAGGCGAGCCGGGTCAATTCCCGTTCTGCACTGCGGCCCATTTGTGACTCCAACGATATCTGTCCGCCAATCATATGGTTAAGGTTTCACCTGCTTGGGGAATCCTCCGGGCGCACCTCTCGCGCGCAACCATCGCGTCCTCTATATCCGCCACCCAGACTGACGGAGACCGCCGTGGCCTATATCGCCCGACCCGACCGCCCCGACGACAAGGCCGCCCGTTATGCGGAGGTCGAGGCTGAAATCCTGGCCGTGCTGGAGGGTGAATCGAACCAGACGGCCCGGATGGCGACGGTCGCCTCCATGCTGAACGACGCTTTCGACCTGTTCTTCTGGACCGGCTTCTACGTCGTCGACCCGGACAAGTCGGATGAACTGGTGGTCGGCCCGTATCAGGGCACCTTGGGATGTCTTCGCATCGCCTTCGGCCGGGGTGTCTGCGGGACGGCCGCGGCCCAGCGTCAAACCCAGGTCGTTGAAGACGTGCATGCCTTCCCCGGCCACATCGCTTGCGATAGCCGCTCACAGAGCGAAATCGTGGTGCCCGTCTTCGACGCTGCCGGTAACTTGATCGCGGTCCTGGACGTCGACGCCACCGAAAAATCCGCCTTCGACCAAGTCGATGCTCAGGCCCTTGAGCGACTGATGCAGGCGGTATTCGCAGCAGGCTGAAGAAAACCGCAGCGCTCGCACCGCGCCGTGGGCTAGACTTCGGCCTCAGCCCTTTTGCTCATCCCGCTCTGTTTGTGGTGCCCTCGCCGATGACCGACCTGTGGCGCAGCGTCCTTTTCCTTCCCGCCTCCAACCCCCGCGCCGTCGAAAAGGCCAGGGGCCTGGATTGCGACGTCGCTGTCCTGGACCTGGAAGATGCCGTCGCGCCCGAAATGAAGGCCGAGGCGCGCGATGCCGCCGTCGCCGCCCTTCGCAGTGGCGGCTTTCGGCCCCGCCTGGCGGTCCGTATCAACGGACTGGATACTCCATGGGGCTCCGACGACCTGTCTGCCCTGGCCCAGGCCGACGCGACGCTGATCGTCGCGCCCAAGGTTGAAAGCGCTGAGGCCGTGCAGGCCCTGGCAGCCGCCTCGCCGCCGGGTGCCCGACTGATCGCCATGATCGAAACGCCCGCAGCCGCCCTGCGGTTGGACGCCATCGCCGGATCGAGCAAGGCCCTGGTCGGCCTGATGTTGGGCGTCAATGACCTGGCTACCGGCCTCGGCACGGGAACTTCCGATGATCGCGAGCCGCTGAAGCCCTGGCTGGCCCAGACGGTTGCGGCCGCCCGCGCCCATGGCCTGATCGCCCTGGACGGGGTCTTCAACCGTATCGATGATGCAGAAGGCTTTGCAGCCGAGTGCCGCCAAGGCAGGCTTTACGGCTTCGACGGCAAGAGCCTGATCCACCCTGGCCAGATCGCCCAAAGCCACGCGACCTTCGGTCCATCCCCCGCCGAGGTCGCAGCCGCCCGCGCTATCGTCGAGGCCTTCTCGGCTCCGGACGCCGCCGGCAAGGGGGCCATTCGGCTGGATGGCAGAATGGTCGAGCGCCTGCATCTGGAAGCAGCAGAGGCCCTGCTGGCGCGCTACGCCGCCACAACCCCCCACGGATGAGCGCGGGGACGACTCCCGCCTGGGCCTGCGCCCCCGGCATTCTGTCCCTGCCGTTTCGGCAGGCGCTGCTGCCCGATCTTGCCTTGCGCGCCCTGCCCGGTCCCGATGTCCGGGCTGTGGTCGGTTGGGGGCTGAAGGGGTCCACCGCCGTAGGCCGCTGGACCGCCAGGGCGCGTCATCTGCCCTATGTCGCCATCGAGGACGGCTTCCTGCGCTCGGTGGGCCTGGGCGAGACGGGCGCGGTCAGCCAAAGCCTGATCGTCGATGACCTGGGCATCTATTACGATGCCACCCGGCCCTCTGCGCTGGAGCGGCTGATCGAGACGGCACCGGACTGGTGCGATGCGGCCATGCAGACCCGCAGCCGGGCCTTGATCGACCGGATCGTCACGGCGGGCCTGTCGCGCACCAACCTGGGCCAGCCGGTCGATACCGCGCGGCTGGAGCTGCGCCGGCGCGTGCTGATCGTGGACCAGACGGCAGGCGACGCCTCGCTTCGGCTGGGCCTTGCAGGTCCCGACGCCTTTGCCGCCATGGTCGCGGCGGCCCGCATGGATGAACCGGACGCTCAGCTGATCGTGAAACGGCATCCCGCCGTCGCGGCCGGGGTCAAGCGCGGGTGCATCGACGATGCGGACCTGACCGGTCTGACCGTCATGGACGACGTGGCCGCCGCCGACCTGCTGCGCCATGTTCACGCCGTCTATGTCGTGACCAGCGGACTGGGGTTCGAGGCGCTGCTGAGGGATATCCCCGTCCGATGCTTTGGTGCGCCCTTCTATTCAGGGTGGGGCCTGACTCGCGACAGGGTCCAGACGGGTCGGCGCGGCCTGAACCGCAGCCTGGAGGCGGTCGCGGCCGCCGCCCTGATCCGCTACAGCCGCTATGTCGATCCCATCACTGGCCATCCATGCCAAGCCGAGGAAGCGGTAGACCGCCTGGCCGCCCTGACCCGCCGCGCCCGCCGTCTGGCCGGCTCCTACGCCGCGGTCGACTTCACCCCCGCCAAGCGCGCCGCAGTGCGCCGCCTGATGAACAGCCCGCTGGGCCACCTCGAATTTCACGGCTCTGCGAGTGCTGCCGTCGCCGAGGTCCGCGCCAAGGGGGGCCGTCTGCTGTGCTGGGGCGGGCAGGAGCGACGGGAAACGACAGCCGCAGCGGCGGCGGCAGATCTTCCCCTTTGGCGGATGGAAGATGGATTTCTCCGCTCGCGCGGCCTCGGCTCGGACTTCATCCCGGCGCTTTCCGTGACCCTCGATGCCACCGGGGCCCACTATGATGGCACCCGCCCGTCCGAGCTGGAGACATGGCTTCAGAGCCGGGATTTTCCGCCCGAACTTTTGCAGCGCGCCCGCAATCTGCGCCAGGCCATCGTGGAAAGCGGCCTCAGCAAATACAATCTGGCCTGTCCCGCCGCGCCCGTCTGGAACACCGATCGCCGCCGCATCCTGATTGTCGGTCAGGTCGAGAACGACCGCTCCATCCTGCTGGGTTGCGAGGACATCCGCACCAATGCCGGCCTGGTGGCTGCCGTGCGCGCCGCCCATCCCGAGGCCTTCCTGATTTATCGCGACCACCCCGACGTTCGAGCCGGAAACCGTCCCGGTGCCCTGCCCGCCGAGGCATCAGACCTGTTGGACGCCCGCGCCGATGATATGGGCATCGCGGCCTGCATCGATGCGGCGAATGCGATTGCCACCCTGACCTCCCTAACCGGGTTCGAGGCCCTGCTGCGGGGCAAGCCGGTGCTGACCTGGGGGCGGCCCTTCTACGCCGGCTGGGGTCTTACGGAAGACGCCCTGCCTTGCCCACGTCGGACCCGCCGCCTGACTCTGGATCAGCTGGTGGCCGCCAGCCTGATCGAATACCCGCTCTATGTCACCCAGGACGGCTGGCCCTGCGAGGTCGAGGATCTGATCCGGTCGCTCAGTGACACGCCGGAGCGCCCTGGTCCCGCGAGGGGCCCCGTGCGCCGCTGGCTGCGTGCCCTAACAGCCAGTCTCGACCGCAGCCTTCCACCGGCCTACTAAGGCGTCTTCAACGACAACGGACCCTCTGAGTGACCGTGCAAGCCCCTTCCGCCGTGATCGCCGCCACCGGCCTATTCACGCCCGATCAATCCATCTCCAATGCCGAGCTGGTCGCCGCCTACAATGCCTACGCCGAGGGCTTCAACGCCCAGCACGCCGCCCAGATCGCCGAGGGCGACGTCGAGGCCCTGACCCCCTCCTCGGTGGAATTCATCGAAAAGGCATCGGGCATCAAAAGCCGCTTCGTGCTGGACAAGGCGGGCGTCCTCGACCCTGCCCGTATGGCCCCGAACATCCCGGAACGCAGTAACGACGAACTGTCGATCATGGCTGAGATGGCGGTCAAGGCCGCCCACCAGGCCATCGCCGCCTGGGGCAAGCCGGTCAGCGAGATCGGGGCTGTTCTTTGTGCCGCCTCCAACATGCCCCGCCCCTATCCGGCTCTTGCGGTCGAGATCCAGCAGGCCCTGGGCATTGACGGTTTCGCCTTCGACATGAACGTGGCCTGTTCATCGGCCACTTTCGGCATCAAGACCGCCGCCGATTTCATCGCCTCCGGCTCGGTCAAGGCCGTGCTCATGGTCAACCCCGAAGTCTGTTCCGCCCACCTGAATTTCCGCGATCGCGACAGCCACTTCATCTTTGGCGACGTGGCCACCGCCGTCATCGTCGAGGCCTCGGATCAGGCCGGTCCGGGGGGCTGGGACATCCTGGGCACCCGGCTGAAGACCGTCTTCTCCAACAACATCCGCAACAATTTCGGCTTCCTGAACAATGCCGCGCCCGAGGGGATCGGAGCGCCCGACAAGCTGTTCGTCCAGCAGGGTCGCAAGGTCTTCAAGGATGTCGTTCCGATGGTGTCGGACATGATCGTCGACCACGCTGCGGACCTGGGGATCGAGGCCTCCACCCTGTCGCGGCTGTGGCTGCACCAGGCCAACATCAACATGAACGCCATGATCGGGCGCAAGGTGCTGGGCCGTGACCCCACCCCGGCCGAGAACGTCATCATCCTGGACGAGTACGCCAACACCTCTTCGGCCGGATCGATTATCGCCTTCCACCTGCACCAGGAGGGCCTCGAACCGGGCGACACCGGCCTGATCTGCTCGTTCGGCGCGGGTTATTCGGCCGGGACGGTGTTCGTGCGGAAGCGCGGCTGATCGGGATTCCGTTCACGATTTTGCGCTGACGCTTGCGATTTGCCGACGGTTTTGCGAGGCGTTGTCGTGTCGAGAACAGGGGAGACCCGCATGGCTCAGACCGAGGCCAAGGGCATGATGCCGAACAAAGATCCGCTGGCGTGGGATATCGCTACCGTCCTGCGAAGCCTGGGCGGATCGGCTCACCAGACGGTCGTTATCGACTGTGTGACCGCACTTCAGCGTCAGCGCGGACTGGAAGTCCGACGCCAGGACATGGCTTCGCGGATCATCGAGGTGTTCGAACACTACCGCGACATGTTCTTTCGCCCCTTCGGCGAAGGCTCTCAGCGCTGGGCCCTGGCCCCCGGTTTCGCGGCGGCCTGATACGAAAAGGGCGCGTCCCCTTCGGAACGCGCCCTGGGATCGACTGATCGCCGACCGCCTTAGAAGCGGCGGACGTAGTTCAGCGAATAGGTGTCGACCTCGCCACCGTCATCGGTGAAGTCGCGACGCGTCCAGTCGCCCCGAACGCCGTTCTGGCCATCGAAGAAATACTGGGCGCCCGCGCCATAGTTCCAGCTTTCACCGTCCTCGGTCAGGGACACGCCCGGAGCCGAAGCCTTGATCTCGGTGGTGCCGTAACCCAGGCGGCCGAACAGTTCGAACTGGTCGCTGATCGGCAGATAGGCGACGCCATAGGCGGCGGCGTCATATTCCAGTTCCACCTTGGTATCGACGCCGGCAAAGCTGCTCTCGTCGTCATCGACGCCGAAGGAGACTTCGCCTTCCAGACCGAAGTTCGGGTTCAGCTTGGTGCCCAGGCGGCCCGTGATCGCACCAAGATCACCGTCGCTTCCGTCCAGTTGAGTATAGCCGATCGTGCCGTAGCTGTTTGCGAACGGCGAGTTCTGAGCCATCGCCGGAACGGCGAACAGAGAAATGGCAGTAGCAGCGAGCAGAATGTTACGCATTGTTTCTTATCTCCAGGATGCGATGACTTCATCAGTCACCGGCCCCATCCAGCGAGGGGTGAAATGGGCAGGGTTCTGGGCCGTTCCAAGGCCTGAACATTACGATCCTGCAACTGTGCGCGCAAAGGCACACACGTCGTTACTTCGAGCGTGGCAATAAAATGGCTGGTTCGGACGATCGGGGGACAGCCTTACAAGCTGTCACTCATCCAGCTAGGCTGCGCACCAACGCCATCCGGCCAAACGAAAGTCATCCCATGCGTCATCAGGCTTGGTTCATATCGCTGACGCTACTGGCAGGGGCCTGTTCGCATGCCAGCCCTGTTGCGCATGCGGGCAATAGTGCCGCCTCCAATGTTCTGGCCACCAGCCTTGTGGGTGCCACTACAAGTCTGGTGCCGCTTCAGCGGGGTCAGACCTCAATTCTGGGTGTCGTTGACCAAGCCGTTGTCCAGGCTTGCGAGCTCAACCTGACGTGGGTTGATGCATCCCAGCCGGCGGCCTCCATCGATCTAAGGGCTGTGCGCTTCGTTTTTGGAACACCAAGCGATTCCGTGAGGGTCATTGCGGCCAGCAGCACCGCGACCAGTTTCGCAATCACGGGCCAGCGACATGCAGAGGTCACGCAGGCCTTACTGACTGCAGCCCGCGAATGCGGAGCGACGCCTTCAGACGAAGCGCCTTTGCAGGTCGTGTACATCTAAAGACCGCCTAGGACTCGCCGCACGAACTCTGCGAGCAGGGCTTGGCCGCCTCAGCGGTCCTTTTCGCGCTCGGTCCCGCTGCGGGCATTCAGTGCGGCCTGGGCGGCGGCCAGTCGGGCGATCGGCACGCGATAGGGCGAGCAGCTGACATAGTTCAGGCCCACCTCCTCACAGAAGGCGATCGAGGCGGGATCGCCGCCATGCTCGCCGCAGATGCCCATCTTGATGTCGGGCCGCGCCTTGCCCCCACGTTCCGCTGCAATGCGGATCAGGTCGCCGACGCCTTCCTGGTCCAGGCGGACGAAGGGGTCGGTCTCGAAAATCCCCTTGTCCATATAGGCCTGCAGGAACCGACCCGAATCGTCGCGGCTGATGCCAAAGGTCGTCTGGGTCAGATCGTTGGTGCCGAACGAGAAGAACTCGGCGTATTCGGCCAGGTCGCCAGCCCGCAGGGCGGCGCGCGGCAGTTCAATCATGGTGCCGACCAGATAGTCGACCCGGTCGCCCGCGTCGGCGAACACAGCCTCGGCCGTGCGGTCCGTCAGCTCACGCAGATATTTCATTTCCAGACCCAGGGCGACCAGCGGGTGCATGATCTCCGGGATCGGGGCCTCGGCGGCGGTTTTCTTGACCTCGAGAGCCGCCTCCAGAATGGCGCGGACCTGCATCTCGTAGATTTCCGGATAGGCGACGCCCAGGCGGCACCCCCGGTGGCCCAGCATGGGATTGGTCTCGTGCAGTTCGCGCGCCCGGCGCTTCAGCTTGTCGGCATCCAGACCAGAGGCGGCCGCCAGGGCGTCGATGTCCTCGTCCGTATGAGGGATGAACTCGTGCAGCGGCGGATCCAGGAGGCGGATCGTGACCGGCAGCCCCGCCATGATGGTGAACAGTTCGACGAAGTCGGCCTTCTGGAACGGCGCAATCTTGGCCAAGGCCGTGCGGCGGCCCTTTTCGTCATCGGCCAGGATCATTTCGCGCACGGCGGCGATGCGGGCCTCGTCGAAGAACATGTGCTCGGTCCGGCACAGACCGATCCCCTCGGCGCCGAAGCCACGCGCCGTCTTGGCATCCAGGGGCGTCTCGGCATTGGCCCGCACCATCAGCCGCCGGGCGGCGTCAGCCCAGGCCATCAGGGTCTGGAAGTCCCCGGTCAGCTCCGGCTCGATCATCGGCACGGCCCCGTCCAGGACCTCGCCTTTTGAGCCATCAATGGTGATGACCTCTCCGGCCCGGAAGGTCCGACCCCGCGCGGTGAAGGTTCCCGCCTTGTCGTCGATATGCACCTCGCCCGCGCCAGAGACGCAGGGGCGTCCCATGCCCCGCGCCACGACCGCCGCGTGGCTGGTCATGCCGCCGCGTGCCGTCACGATGCCTCGGGCCGCATGCATGCCGTGAATATCCTCCGGCGAGGTCTCCTCGCGCACCAGGATGACGGCATCGCCCAGCTGGCTCAGCCGCTCGGCCTCATCCGCGTCGAACACGATCTTGCCGGTTGCCGCGCCGGGACTGGCCGGCAGGCCCGTCGCCACCACCGTCCGCGCCGCATTCGGGTCCAGCGTGGGGTGAAGCAGCTGGTCCAGGGCCGACGGCTCGACCCGGCCGATGGCCTCGTCCTGGCTGATCACGCCCTCGGCCGCCAGATCGACAGCGATTTTCAGCGCAGACTTGGCCGTGCGCTTGCCGTTGCGGGTCTGCAGCATCCACAGCCGGCCCTGCTCGACCGTGAACTCGATGTCCTGCATGTCGCGATAGTGGGTCTCCAGCCGTCCGACGACCTCGACGAACTGACCGAACACCTCCGGCATGGCCTCTTCCATCGAGGGTGCCGTCTCGCCCATTTCCTCGCGCCCGGCCTTGGTCAGCGACTGCGGCGTGCGGATGCCCGCCACCACGTCCTCGCCCTGGGCATTGATCAGGAACTCGCCATACAGGCGCGCTTCTCCGGTCGAGGGGTTGCGGGTAAAGGCCACGCCCGTCGCCGAGGTCTGGCCCATATTGCCGAAGACCATCGACTGGACATTGACCGCCGTGCCCCAGCTTTCGGGGATGTCGTGCATGCGGCGATAGAATTTGGCCCGATCGTTCATCCAGCTGGCGAACACGGCCGAGATCGCGCCCCAAAGCTGTTCGTGCGGATCCTGCGGGAAGGGGGTGCCCAGCTCGCGCTCAACGACCTGTTTGTAGTCCGCGACCACCTTCTCCCAGTCGGCCGCCGACAGGTCGGTGTCGACCGTGACGCCCAGCCGGTCCTTGTGATCGTCCAGAACCTCTTCGAAATCGTCGTGGCTGAGGCCCAGGACCACGTTGGAATACATGGTGATGAAGCGGCGGTAGCTGTCGAAGGCGAACCGGCGATCGCCCGACAGGGTGGCCAGCCCCTCGACCGTCTGGTCGTTCAGGCCCAGGTTCAGGACGGTGTCCATCATGCCGGGCATCGACGCCCGCGCACCCGATCGCACGCTGACCAGCAGGGGATTGGCGGCGTCACCGAATGTTTTGCCGACGATGCCTTCCACGGTCTTCAGCCCGGCCGCGACCTGGTCGGCCAAGGCCTCGGGATAGGTCTGTCCGTTGGAATAATAGTGGACGCAGGCCTCGGTCGTGACGGTAAAGCCCGGCGGAACAGGCAAGCCCAGCGACGACATCTCGGCCAGGTTCGCGCCCTTGCCGCCGAGAAGGTTCTTCATCGACGCATCGCCGTCGGCGGACCCACCGCCGAAGCCGTACACCCACTTGGTCATCTGTAGCCCCTGAAGTTGTCTGTCGGTCGCGGCAGGTTGGCCCCACTCGTCTCGCCCTGACTAACGCGCTGCGCGCGCGAAGGCGAGACCGGGATGTAACAAAGCGTGAGGAGTCGCCGCACCTTCTCGCGGCGCGGCCGACCCGATAAACAGCACCGCATGAGCGACGCCCTCCTCTCCGATCCGCTGGACCTGAAAAAGGTCGAGACCCGCGCCTGGTTCGAGACCCTGCGCGACCGCATCCACGCCGGCTTCGAGGCGCTGGAGGATCAGGCTCCTGCCGACTTGTTCGCTGGCGAACCGGGCCGCTTCGTCCGCACCCCCTGGAGCCGCGAACAGGGCGGCGGCGGCGTCATGGGCATGATGCACGGCCGACTATTCGAAAAGGTCGGGGTCCATGTCTCGACCGTGCACGGCACCTTTGTCCCCGACTATGCCAAGACTGTGCCCGGCGCGGCCGAGGACCCGCGCTTCTTTGCCACCGGCATCAGCCTGATCGCCCATCCGGTCAGCCCGCGCGTGCCCGCCGTGCACATGAACACCCGCTTCATCGCCACGACCCAGAGCTGGTTCGGTGGCGGGGCCGACCTGACGCCGGTACTGGACGTCGACCGACACCAGGATGCGCCCGACGCCTTGGCCTTCCACTCGGCCATGAAGGCGGCCTGCGACGCCCACGACCCGACCTACCATCCCCGCTTCAAGGCCTGGTGTGACGAATATTTCTGGCTGCCTCACCGTAACGAGCCGCGCGGCATCGGCGGCATCTTCTACGACCACCACGACAGCGGCGACCACAATGCCGACTTCGCCTTCACCCGCGACGTGGGCACGGCCTTCCTGGACGTCTATTCGGCCATCGTCGCCAGCCGCATGAACGAGCCGTGGACGGCCGAGGAGCGCGAGGAGCAGCTGATCCGGCGCGGGCGGTATGTGGAGTTCAACCTGCTCTACGACCGCGGCACCATGTTTGGGCTGAAGACCGGCGGCAATGTCGAATCGATCCTCAGCTCCATGCCCCCGGTCGTGAAGTGGCCGTGACCTGGAGGCCAGGCCGTTGACGACCTAGATCCCGCTGCCCTCGGCCTCTACCGGCGGGGGCGTCAGCAGCAGGAAGGCCCGGATCCACGCCGTCAGTACGGCCCGGTCGTTCGGCATGGCCAGGGATGCCACGGCCTGATCCGCCAGCGCCTCATCGATTCTTCCCCGCCGGCTTTCGACCAGGGCGGCGGCATAGGCGGGGTGGAACTCCGGATGGCATTGGAACGACATGGCGTCCTGGCCGAAGGCCAGCCCGGCATAGGGGGTGAAGTCGCTGGCGGCGATCACGCGGGCATCGGGCGGCGGCACCAAAACTTGATCCTGATGCGACACGGGGATGGCGATGGCGGGCGCGCGCGGGAACATCCACGGCTCTTCGGCAACGATCCGGTATCGGTGCAGCCCGACGCCCCAGCCGCGTTCTGACTTGGCGACCTGTCCGCCGAAGGCCTGGGCCATGGCCTGGTGCCCAAAACAGATTCCAACCAGACGCGTCTGGCCGCGCGCGAGCCTTAGCCAGTCCAGCAGCGGCGCGATCCAGGGCAGGTCATCATAGACACCGGCCGCCGAGCCCGTGACGATGGCCCCGGCATAGTCTGACGGGTTCTGTGGCAACCGCCCCGCCTGAACGTCGAACCGGGCCGTCGCCACGCCCTCCCCCAGCAGGGCACGGAACCGGGCCGGATAGTCGTCGAACTCGTCGCGCAGAGCCTCCGGCGGCTTGCCGGTTTCGAGAATGGCGATGGGTTTGGCGGACGGCGTCATTCCGACACCCTATGCAGGCATCATGCACGACACGGAAACCCCCTTGGCGCTACAAGAGCCGCTTCAGGGATGAAAGGCCGCCTCCATGGATGACGACAATGCGCCGGTCGTGCTGATCAATGTCTATAAATGCGACCCGGCGCGTCAGGAGGATCTGATCGAGTACCTGACCCAGCTGGCCCAGGCCCAGCGCGGCCTGGAGGGCTTCATCTCGGCCACCCTGCACCGGGGTCTGAACGGCAAGGTCGTCGCCAACCACGCCGTCTGGCGCTCTCGCGAGGATTGGAAGGCCATGACCCGCGACCCGGCCGTCGTCGCCGCCATGGAACCGATCATGGCCGTCGCCACCTTCGAGCCCCACCTGTACGAGCCCGGCGAAGTCATCGAATGAGGCGCTAAGCGCTCCACACCTCTGCGCGAGCGCCCTGTTCGCCGAGGATGTTGGCGACCCAGTCGCAGACCACGCGCGCGGCCGCCTCGGCCCCTTTGGGCGGATTGACGATCACCAGGGCACAGCCGTTCATCTTCATCGGATTGGTCAGCGGTCTGAGGCGCGCCTCGGCGACCAGCGCCGGTCCGACCTTGGCCCCCTCGATCCGCCGGATGAATCCGTCGAAGGTTTCAAGGTCCTTCAACGGGGTCCAGATGGCGACGGTCGCCGCCCTGTCGGCCCGCACGATCGCCGCTGCCGTGTCGGCGGATCGGACGTAGTCGTCAGGCCGCTCAAACGGCGGGTCGATCAGCACCAGGGGTGCCCGGACAGCATTTGCCGCAACAACCGCCTGATCGTATCCGTCGCCGCCGATCGCCTGTGCCGTGGGCCAGGTCTCCAGCGCCTGCTCGAGCAATCCCAGGACCGGCGGATTCATCTCGAACCCCAGATAACGGTCCTCCGACCGCAGACGACGGGCCACTAGAATGGGCGATCCCGGATAGAGGGCCGTGCCTCCGCCAGGGTTTATCGCCGCGACTTCGGATGCCAGGGCCTCGATCAGCGGCGGTCGATCCCGGCTGGCCATCAGCCGCTCCACCCCGGCCTCGGCTTCGCGCGATCGCGCACCATCGCCGCTGAGGTCGTACAGACCCGCGCCCGCATGGGTGTCGATGACCGTCACCGGCCCGACCGCCTGCCGAGCCTGCACCAGCCAGAGCAGCAGCGCATGCTTCAGGATGTCGGCGAAGTTACCGGCGTGAAAGCTGTGGCGATAATTCATGCCCTGCCCTGTCCTGCGTGAACCATCGGGTCAAGAGGAACCGCCGGGTTCGACCCGGCGTTCGCCCTTCCTGTTCGCGTGAAGGATGCTGCGATGGCTGACGGTTCTGCTCGTTTCGACATGGCAAGCGCCGCTGCCGTCCCCCACGGCCTGACCTGGTGCAGTGACGAACATGCCGGGCTGACCCGGCGCCGGTCCGGCAGCGGCTTCTCCTATCGCGATGCGCGCGGACAGGTGCTTCGCGACAAGGTGACCCTGGCCCGGATCCGGGCCCTGGCCATTCCGCCCGCCTGGACCGATGTCTGGATTTGCCCTCAGGCGACCGGACACATCCAGGCCACCGGTCGCGACGCCAAGGGGCGCAAACAGTATCGCTATCACGCCGATTGGACGACCCACGCCTCGACCAGCAAATTCGACCGCCTTCCAGCCTTTGCGCGCGCCCTGCCTCGACTGCGGGAACGGGTGGAAGCGGACCTGAACCGACGCGGTGTCTGTCGCGAAAAGGTCCTGGCCACGGCCGTACGGCTTTTGGAACTGACCCTGATCCGGGTCGGCAACGCTCAGTATGCGAAGCAGAACCGCTCCTATGGGCTGACGACCCTGCACAAGCGCCATCTGGCGGCGACGGGCACGGCCATGACCTTTGCCTTCAAGGGCAAAAGCGGGGTCGAGCATGAGGTCAAGGTGCGCGACCGGCGCCTGTCCACCGTCGTACGGCAGCTGCGGGAACTGCCTGGACAGCAATTGTTCAAGTACCGCGACGATACCGGCTCCCTGGTCTCGATCACCTCCGATGATGTGAACGCCTACATCCGCGACGCCATGGGCGGCGGCTTTTCGGCCAAGGACTTCCGCACCTGGGCGGGAACCGTTTCAGCGGCGCGGGCGCTGTGCGAGGTCGAAGCCCCCACCTCGCCCACCGATGCGAAGCGCAAGATTACCGTCTGCGTGAAGGCGGTGGCGGGACTGCTGGGAAACACACCGACGGTCTGTCGATCGTCCTATGTCCACCCCACGGTGTTCGAGTTGTTCCAGGCCGGGCAGTTGGGCGACGTCCTGCCCGGACCTGATACGGCGGGGTTCGAAAAGGCGCTGATACGGCAACTGCGCGCCTGAAGCCTGGGCTCAGGCCGCCTTGTCCCAGTTCAGGACCACCTTGCCCGACTGGCCCGAACGCATGGCCTCGAAGCCTTCCTGATAGCGGTCATAGCTCATCTGGTGGGTGATCAGGGGCTGCAGGTCCAGACCGGCCTTCAGCAGGCCCAGCATCTTGCGCCAGGTGGTGAACATCTCGCGGCCGTAGACGCCCTTGATCGTCAGCGCCTTCAGGATGATCGCGCCCCAGTCCGTCTCCATCGGCTTGGACGGAATGCCCAGCATCGCCATGCCGCCACCCATGATCAGGGTATCGACGCACTGTTTGAAGGCGATAGGCGAACCGGACATTTCCAGAGCCACGTCGAACCCGACCTTCAGGCCCAGCTCGTGCATGACATCCTTCAGGTCCTCGCGCGTGGTGTTCACGGTGCGGACGCCCGGCGCGACCTTCTGGGCCAGTTCCAGGCGGAAGTCGTTGATGTCGGTCAGGACCACGGTGCGGGCCCCTGCATGGCGGGCGACGGCGGCGGCCATCATGCCGATGGGTCCGGCGCCGGTGACCAGCACATCCTCACCCAGTAGGTCGAACTGCTGGGCCGTGTGAACGGCATTGCCGAATGGATCCAGGATCGAGCCGATCTCATAGGGCACGTCATCGGGCAGCTCGATCACATTGAAGGCCGGAGCCACCACGAACTCTGCAAAGGCGCCCTGGCGGTTCACGCCGATGCCGCGGGTGTCGGGATCGAGGTGGAAATGACCGGCCCGGGCGGCTTCTGAGTTCAGGTCGATGACGTGGCCCTCGGCCGAGACGCGCTGGCCGACCTTGAGGCGGCGGTCTACGTCCTTGCCGATGGCGACGATCTCGCCGGCGAACTCGTGGCCGGTGATCATGGGCACGGGGACGTTCTTCTGGGACCAGTCGTCCCAGTTCCAGATGTGGATGTCGGTGCCGCACACAGCGGTGCGGTGAACGCGGATCAACACGTCTTCGTCCCCCGCAACCGGGATCGGAGCATCGATCAGCTCCAGCCCGACGCCGGGCTTGGTTTTGGCCAGGGCCTTCATGGTGCCCGAGGTCGAGGTGGTCATGCGATTACTCCCAGTTCCTTGCCGGCCGTCTTGAACGCCGCGACCGCTTGATCGATCTGTTCGAAGGTGTGCGCCGCCGACATCTGGGTCCGAATGCGGGCCTGGCCGCGCGGGACAACGGGGAAGCTGAAGCCGATCACATAGACGCCCAGTTCCAGCATCCGGGCCGCCATGGTCTGGGCCAGTTTGGCATCATGCAGCATCACTGGAATGATCGGGTGTTCGCCGGGCAGAAGTTCGAAGCCTGCCTCGGTCATGGCGGCGCGGAAACGGGCGGCATTGGCGAACAGGCGGGCACGCAGCTCGTCTCCTTCGGAACCCGAGGCGATGCGGATCGCCTCCAGGCTGGCCCCGCAGATCGAGGGAGCCAGGGCGTTAGAGAACAGATAGGGCCGTGCCCGCTGCTTCAGCAGTTGCACCACCGGCGCCGTCGCGCAGATGAAGCCCCCCATGGCCCCGCCCAGCGCCTTGCCATAGGTGCCGCTGAGGAAGTCGATCTGCACGCCGTGATGGGCAAAGGACCCCCGCCCCTGCGGACCCAGGAAGCCCGTGGCGTGGCAATCGTCGACCATGATCAAGGCGTCATAGCGATCTGCCAGAGCCCGGATTTCCACCAGTCGGGCGATATAGCCGTCCATGGAGAAGGCCCCGTCAGTGGCGATGACGATGTTGCGCGCACCGTCGGCCCGGGCCTGCTTCAGCTGAACCTCCAGGTCGTCCATGTCCGAGGTGGCAAAGCGATACCGCTTGGCCTTGCACAGCCGCACCCCGTCGATGATCGAGGCATGGTTCAGGCTGTCGGAGACGATGGCGTCCTCGGCCCCGAACAGAGGCTCGAACAGCCCGCCGTTGGCATCGAAGGCAGCGGCGAACAGGATGGCGTCCTCGAAGCCGAGATAATCGGCGGTCGCGCGCTCCAGCTGTTTGTGGATGTCCAGCGTCCCGCAGATGAACCGGACCGAGGCCGTGCCCGCGCCCCGCTGCTCTGCGGCGGCATTGGCGGCATCGACGACCCGCTGGTCGCCTGCCAGACCCAGATAGTTGTTGGCGCAGAAATTCAGAACATCCCGGCCGCCAACGTGGATCACCGGTCCCTGGCGGGAGGCGATCACGCGTTCCGGCTTGGTCAGGCCCTGGGCCTCGATGTCGGCGAGTTCTGCGGCGATGCGGTCGTGAAAGCTGACGGTCATGGGCGCTCCGCTAGACCTTTTTTCCGGCGACCGAAACCCCCCGGCCTCAGGGTGTCGGCACCGGTTCGGCCACTGCACGGAACGGGCTGATGCGCACACGGCCACCGCAGGGCGTAAGGGTCTGCGCCAGGGTCACGACCGAGGTATCGCCCGGCATGGTCATGCGGACACGGGCTGCCTGCGGACAGCTGGTTTGGCCATTGCCCTCGTTCGGGACGACGTTCCAGGCCAGATCGACAAAAGCCTTGGCCTGGGGCGCCAACTCGACCGGCGCGGGGGCCTGGCCCGCCCTGAGATAACTGCCTGGGGTCTGCTCGGCGCGGATGGTCGTCAGGTTGCGGCCCTGGGCATCCTGGAGCGTGACGTTGGGATAACCGGTCAGGCTGCAGGCCTGGCTGCCCACGTTCTGGACGCCCACGATGGAGACGCGATTTCCGGCCCCGGCATCGCCGCCCTCGGCCGACAGTTTCAACTGGGGCCCCTTGCACGGCAGGGCGACAGGCAGGACGCCACCCGGCGCGGGCATCGGCAGCGGTTGCGGTCCGGTCGGGGTGGTGGTCGCCACCGGGCGGCTGCACCGCTCCAGCACGGCAACCCCGACATCTTCGTTGGGCCCCAGGCGGCTGAGGATCGCGCTTTCCTGACCGTCGCGCGTCGCTGTGGTCCATTCCAGCCCCGAACCTGCATAGCGGGCACCGCTGGCGGAGGGTGCCGTCCGCAAGGGATAGGTCTGGTCCTTGTATTTCAGCTGGGCCGTCGCTGTATCGGGATACTGGACCTCGACCGTCATGCCACTCTCGCAGGCGTAGCCGATGGCGGGCGCTGGCGGGGTCGTCGGGACAGGCGCAGCCTCGACCGGCGCAGGGGGAGCTTCGGCCTCCGGCGTGCAGGCCGCCGTCATCAGTCCCAGCATGGCAAGAACGGAACAGGTCGATCGCAGGCGCATCGGGCTCCCCCTTTTCGGATTCATCATGCTTAACACCGACCCGCCGCAAAGGCTCCGCTTGTCGTCCGGTTGCAGCGCGCAAAGAAACGCCCCCGATCCGGTCAGGATCGGGGGCGCGGCAGGCTTTATCGAACAGACCGCTTATTCGCAGCGATCGCACTCGGGATCGGGACGCGGCTCGGTGAAGTGGACGTCCGGCGTTTCGACGATCACTTCCGACGGACGAACGCGGACGTTCGGGGCCGAGATGTAGATCTGCGAGGGTCCGACGCGGACCGGCGGAGCGTCGACATAGACGGGCGGGCCCTGGATATGGATGTCGGCGCCGGGGACGAAAACCGGCGGCGACGAGATACGGACGCCCGGCGAACGGACGTGCACCGGACGCGGGCCGCGCGTGTCGTAGAAGGTAGCCGTGTAGTCGCGGATCGGCACGCATTCGCAGCGGGGATCGTAACCGGCACCACCGCCGCCAGCATAGGCAGCGCCGCCCGTTCCACCAGCGCCGGCGGCCGGAGCCGCATCACGCCCAAAGCCCGAAACAGCATAGCCGAACGGACCACCCGCGGTGCCCCAAGGTTCGGCGGCGACGGATCCGGCGGCCAGCAGAGCCGCTCCCGTCACCAGGACAGACATCAGTTTCATCATCAACTCCCCCAAAGGATTAACCATGCTTAGCCGCAGGATACCCCGGCCGGACACCCTTGCACCTGTAGAGGGAATTAACCATTCTGAATACTCACGTTTGCCAAACCGCGGCACAAACAAGGCAGATGTGATTAATCTATCGCATCCCACTCTCTTACAAGGGGAATTCCGGCCTGAAGCGACCCTCGGAGCGGACTTCGATACCGGACGCCGGGGTGCGAAATGCCTTCGCGCCGGGCCAATATGGGCTTAGGGTCAAGCCACTTCGATACGCCGGGGGGCAAGTCGGGACAACTGGACCAGGGTGATCGTCATGTTTTCGCTGCTGCTCGTGCTTGCCGTCACCACCCTCCCCCAGGATCCTCAGGATGCCGGGGCGCTGGAACTGGTCCCGACGACCTGCGCCGTCGAGAACGGCCGGTGGGTTTGCCGCTACGAAGCCCCGGCCACCTCCATTACGATCGTGCCGCCCGCCGCGACCAGCACGCCCGCCCCGGCTGCGATCGTTACTCCACCTGCGACATCGGTCACGCGCGGCCCCTCTGAGCGCGAGGCCTGGGAGGCCCGGCTGATCGTGCGTTGTGCCGATGCCGGCCTGGTGTCGCTGTGTTCGGGTGCTGAGCGGCGCCAGGCGCGCGCCTTGCGTGAGGCCGAAGTGGCCCGCCAGGCTTTGCGCCGCGAAGTCACCGGCCTGTTGAGCCAGAACAAGTGCGAGGACGCGGTGCGCGTCGCCCTGGAGGGCGGCGACCTGGAGCTGGCCCGCGAGGCACGCGCCTTCTGCGCCCCCTGATCACTGGGCGCTGCGCCGGATCGGGCAGAAGCGGCCGTTGAAGTGGCTAGGCCCCTGTCGGAGATCGCCATGCCCCTGTCCCGCCGTCACCTGATCGCCGCCTCGGGCGCCTTGCTGACTATGCCGTCACTGGCGCACGCACGAAGTGCTGACTGGCAGGCGGTGCAAGCCTATTCGGACAGCCGGCGCGGCGTGTCCCTGCTGGTCCTTCGGGACGGAGATCCCCTGCATGAATCCTATTCTGGCGGCGGCGCTGTCGATCGGGCTTGGGAACTGGCCAGCGGGACCAAGAGCTTCTGCGCGGTCCTGGCTGCAGCCATGGTTCAAGACGGCCTCCTGAGCCTGGACGAGACCTGTGCCGAGACCCTGACGGAATGGCGAGACGATGCCGGCAAATCGACCATCACCCTCCGCGACCTGCTGACCCTGACCGCGGGCGTCGGTTCGGGCCAGATCGGCCGCCCACCGACCTATGCACAGGCCGTCGCCCTGCCCCTGACCGCCGCACCGCGCACACGATTCCTCTATGGCCCCGCGCCGTTTCAGGTGTTCGGCGAGATCGTTCGGCGCAAACTGGTGGCGGCGGGCCAACCGGACGACGTTCTGGCCTTCATCAAGGCTCGCATACTGACACCGCTGGGCGTCGAGGCGGGATACTGGCGCACTTCTGCCGGCCAGCCGCATCTGCCGTCCGGGGCCCATCTGACGGCCAGGAACTGGGCGGCGTTCGGCCAGGCCGTGCTGCAGGGCGGACGGGGCGCTGTCGATCCCGCCGCCCTGGCCGCTGGGTTTCAGGGCACGAGGTTAAATCCCGGCTATGGCCTTTGTTGGTGGCTGCTGCGGCCCGGCCTGATCGGTCCAGGTCGCCGCTCGGGCCTGGGCGAGGAAGGAGCCGGCGTTGCCGCGCGCGCCGATGTCCGCATGGCGGCAGGGGCCGGGAACCAGCGTCTGTATCTGATCCCCGAGCACCGTGTGGTGGTGGTGCGACAGGCATGGGGCATTGGAAGGGCTCTGCGAGGCGACGATGCGGGATGGTCGGATGCCGACTTCATGACCCGGGTGCTGGACGCGATCGGGGCCTGACACAATCACGGCGATTGTGACGAAGCGGTCTGGCCCTGTAGAAGGCAGGCGTGACCACACTGACCGAGAGCGACGGCGCACGCATGGCGACGGGACGAGACGAACTGGACCTGGGCCGTTTGCAGACTTTGCTGGACAGGGCGCGGGGACTGACCGTCGCCTGTGTCGGCGACCTGATGCTGGATCGCTATGTCTATGGGGAGGTCACGCGCATTTCGCCCGAGGCCCCCATTCCGGTCCTGCGCACCACGCGCCGCGTCGCCATGCCGGGCGGGGTCGGCAATGTGGCCCGCAACGTCGCGGCCCTGGGAGCGACCGCGCGATTGGGTGCCGTGTCGGGCCAGGACGGCCCCGGTGACGAGCTGGCCGCCCTGATCCTGGCCGAAGCGGGCATGCAGGACGCGGTCGAACGCCGGGCCGACATCGCCACCATCGTCAAGACCCGCTTTGTCGCCTCGGGCCAGCAGCTGCTGCGCCTGGATGAAGAGGGTGCGGGGGGATCGGTGGCGAACCGGGACCTCTTCGGCGGTGCCTGCGCCATCCTGCTGTCCGACTATGCCAAGGGGGTGGTGGACGAGGCCCTGATCCAGGCGGCAATCCAGGCAGGCGAGACCACCGGCACCCCGGTGATCGTCGATCCCAAGGGACGGGATTTCGCCCGCTATGGCGCGGTCGATCTGATCAAGCCCAACGCCAGTGAACTGGCCGGGGCCACGGGCCTTCCGGTCGAAACAGATGCTCAGGTCGAGGCGGCGCTGGAAGCCCTGCTCTCCGCCACCCAGGCAAAGGCTGTGGTGGTGACCCGCGCGGGCAAGGGGATGTCGCTGATGCGGCGCGGCGGTCCGGTGCGCCATTTCCCGGGCCGGGCGCGCGAGGTGTTCGACGTGTCGGGAGCCGGTGACACGGGCCTGGCGGCGCTGGGGCTGGCACTGGGGGCAGGAGAGACGCTGGAGACTGCGGTCCAGTTTGCCATCCTGGCGTCAGGTGTCGTGGTGGGTAAGAGCGGCACGGCCGTCGTCACCCCGACCGAACTGATCGAGGCC
Source organism: Brevundimonas vitisensis (assembly GCF_016656965.1). Taxonomy (NCBI): domain Bacteria; kingdom Pseudomonadati; phylum Pseudomonadota; class Alphaproteobacteria; order Caulobacterales; family Caulobacteraceae; genus Brevundimonas; species Brevundimonas vitis. Next base: position 2,600,998 of record NZ_CP067977.1, on the reverse strand, counting down.
GAAATGGCCGGCCATGCCGCCCCGGCCCAGGCCAAGGTGACCCCGGTCGAGGAACTGGCGCGCGAGGTCGAGACCTGGCGGCGGCAGGGATTGCGCGTCGGCTTTACCAACGGCTGTTTCGACATCCTGCACCGGGGGCATGTCGCCTATCTGGATCAGGCGCGCGGCTGGTGCGACCGGCTGATCGTGGCGCTGAACACCGACGCCTCGGTGCGACGGCTGAAAGGCGAGGGCCGCCCCGTCAACGACCTGGACAGCCGGGCCGTGGTCATAGGGGCCCTGGCCAGCGTGGACCGGGTGACGGCTTTTGACGATCCCACGCCCCTCGCCCTGATCGAACGGCTGCGTCCCGACGTCCTGATCAAGGGCGCCGACTACACGCGCGAGGGCGTGGTCGGCGGCGACCTGGTCAAAAGCTGGGGCGGTGAGGTCCGGCTGGCGACCTTTGCCGACGGGTTCTCCACCACCCGCACAATCGAAAAGATGACGGAGTCCGTTCGATGAGCCGCCGCATGATCGTGGTCACCGGGGGCGCAGGCTTCATCGGCTCCAATATCGTCGCCCGGCTGTGCGCAGAAGATCGGCGCGACGTCGTCGTGTGCGACCGGCTGGAAACCGCCGACCTGGCCAAGTGGAAGAATATCGCCAAGCACGACATTGCCGACCTGTGGGCGCCCGAGGACCTGTTCGCGCGGCTGGACCGGCACCGCGACCGGATCGCGGCCGTCGTGCACATGGGGGCCATATCCTCGACCACCGAGCCGGACGCAGACCTGATCCTGAAGACCAATTTCGACCTGTCGCGCGACCTGTGGGGCTGGTGCGCGGCGGCGGGTGTGCGGCTGATCTATGCCTCGTCGGCGGCGACCTATGGCGATGGCGACCAGGGGTTCGAGGACGACAATGCCCCCGTGGCCCTGGGCGCGTTGAAGCCGCTGAACGCCTATGGCTATTCCAAGGCCCTGTTCGACCGATATGCGGTGCGCCAGGCGGCCCGTGACCACGCGCCGCCACAGTGGGCGGGGCTGAAATTCTTCAACGTCTATGGGCCCAATGAGGGGCACAAGGGGTCGATGAAGTCGGTCGTGGCCCAGATCTGGCCCAAGGTGGCGGCCGGCGAGGCCGTCAGCCTGTTCCGCTCGCACCACCCCGACTATGCCGACGGCGGCCAGTTGAGAGACTTCGTCTTCGTGGACGATGTGGTCGACATCATCGAATGGCTGCTGGAGACCCCTTCGGTCTCGGGAATCTTCAACGCCGGATCGGGCCAAGCCCGCTCATTCGCCGACCTGGCGCACGCCACCTTTGCCGCCGCCGGAAAGGAGCCTCGCATCGGCTATGTCGACATGCCCGAGGTGATCCGCGACCGGTACCAGTATTTCACCGAGGCCAAGATGGACCGCATCCGCGCCGCCGGCTTCCCCGGCCAGTCCACCCCCCTGGAAGAAGGCGTCCGCCGCTATGTCCAGGGTTTCCTGGCGACTGAGGACCCGTATCGCTAGGCGGGCAATGCCAGGGGCGCGTGTGCCTTGGGCTTCGACAGCAACAGCTTAACCAGCGGTCTTTCGGCCAGCACATAGACTACCCATCCGCCGACGATGACGGCGGGGATCGAAATGACTGCAAAAACCCAGGCTGGTGGTTCGAACGGCAGGCGGTTCCAGAAGACCATGACGGCGATGATCGTCAGAGGATGACTGAGGTACAGGCTGTATGAACTGTCCCCCAAAGCGGCTAAGGTGCGGGTGGCCAATGTTTCACGGCTCACCTCTCGTGTGGACACGGCGATCATCACCGTCAGAAGCGCCGGCACCCAGTCGAAGGGTCGGAACTCGATATGGGAAAGGCCGTCGCTGGCTCCCAAATTGAAGGCGACCACCTGCGCGACCAGAATGAGGGTTATGAGGCTGTAGCCTAGCCGGGGCGACAATACCGGCCAGTGCGCTCGATAGTGCTTCCAGGCGTAGCCAATCATGCAACCGGCCAGAAACAGCAGGATCACCGGGCTGGTCCAGGCCGCCGGTGCCGAGGCCTGAGGCTGGAAAATCGCTCCGGCGAGCACAAGGCCGCAAAAGGCGCAGACCAGAAAGACGATCGCTTTCGGCTTGGCCATCAGCAGGGCGATGGCGAACAGGACATAGTAGAACATCTCGTAACTGAGCGTCCAACCGACAATCAGAAACGCGGCGAAACGATGCTCGCCCATGGCATAAGGAATAAAGGCCAGCGACAGGAACAGGTCGGCGAAATTCACTGCCGCCAGCCCCCTGTCGACCGCGACAAGCACCACCATCGCAAAGGTACAGAGATAATAGAGCGGCGCGATCCGCAGGAAGCGGCGTGTCAGGAACTGCCATGCGCCCGACAGCGTGCCGTAACGGCCCGACACATGGACCATGATGAAGCCGCTGATGACGAAGAAGAAGATGGCGGAGGTACCATCCATCACAGCGCGATGCCGACCATCGGCGTCCCCGCGCCCCTCAAGCACCGCCACATGGATCAGGCAATGCGCGATCGCAACCATCAGGCAGGCGATGCCTCTGAGGTGCTGAATGGTTCCTAGACGGTCCCGCATACCCCCCCCGCCTTATCGAGCGCTCACCTGTTGAAGCTGCCTCGGTTTCGGCATCTGGACCCATCGCGCCAAAGGCTGTTCGACTAGTTGATACACGACCCACCCGCCGACGATGCAGGCTGGAACGGCGACGACCGCAAACACCCAGGTCGGAAGTGCGAAAGGCAGCCGGTTCCAGATCCCCGCCAGCACCGCGATGGTCAGCGGGTGGCTGAGGTACAGGCTGTAGGAACTGTCTCCCAACGCCAGAAAGCTCTTGCTGACCGGACTGGAGCGCTCAAGAGGGCGGGTCGAAAGGCCGATCAGGACAAGAGCGATCGCGGCGGTCCAGTCGAATGGCCTCCAGGTGAGGTCTGAAGCCCCCGCTCCAACGCCGAGATTGTAGGCCACGAGTTGAGCCACGACGATAGCCGCGATCGCACCCAAGCCCACGGCGGGAGACAGACTGGGCCAAACCGCCCTCCATCGCGCCCAGGCGAATCCGATCAGCGCCCCAGATAGGAAAAGCAGTATGATGGGCCGGGTCCATGCCGCCAGGACCGACGACTGTGGCGGGAACAGCCCGCCGAACGCCACAAGACCCACGAACGCCAGCACCAGGGCGATGATCGCGAAGCGCTTCCTCATCATCAGAGCCAAGGCGAACAGCGCGTAGAAAAACATCTCGTAGTTCAGCGTCCACCCCACCATCAGGACGGGCCGGAAGCGATCGTCGGCAAAATCATACGGAATGAAGGCAAAGGACATCGCCAGCTTGCCCAGATCGACGACGCCTGCGCCATCGTCGATGACCATCAACCCCAGCATCAGCAGGGTGCAAACCCAGTACAGCGGCGCGATCCGAAGGAAGCGACGCGCGAGAAACTGACCGGCCACGGACACCGATCCGAACACGCCGGACACATGGACCATGATGAAGCCGCTGATGATGAAAAAGACGAAGACGCCAAATGCGCCGTCGACAACGGATCGGGCGGGACCTTCCAAGTCTCCACGCCCGTCAAGGACCGCCACATAGATCAAGCAATGCGCCACAACGACCGAAAGAGCGGCGATGCCCCGCAGGTATTGGACGGTATCTAGTTTGCCCTGTGTCATCGCCCCGCCCTCCCCGACTGGCACCCGAGCACTAGACGGCGCATTACGGCAAAGCAATCGTCGCGCCTGATCGCAGAAGGGGCTAACGCAGCCTTGCTCGTAAAGGCTGACGACGGTATCGGAACCCAGTCGGCACCATCCGATGGGGATCACGAACAGCGTTGGGTTCCGCGAGCGTCTCAGGCTCGCGTTTCCGCATGGCTGATCGCAGCCGCCCCGGCGATTGAGAAACGGCCAGGACCATGACCGCGACCACCCCCGTCCCGTCCGAACATGCGTCTGACCGAATTCGCCTTTGCGTCGTCTGCACGCACAGTCTGACGCTGGCGACCCTGTACAAAGGGCTGTTTCCCTATCTGACGGCGCGCGGCTTCGACATCGATGTCATCGTCGGAGATACGGAATACACCGAGTTTGCGCCGGAAGATTTCGGGCCGATCCGACCCATTGTCATCCCCATGGTGCGGCTGCCATCACCGGCGGCCGATTTCAGGTCTCTGTTAGGGTTCGTCGGTCATTTCTCGCGCCACCGGTATGATGTGGTGCATGTCTCGACGCCCAAGGCCTCGCTCACGGCGACGCTGGCGCGGGCCCTGACCGGCGGTGGTCCGGTCGTGTTCGTCTATCGCCGCTGCGTCTATGAGCTGATGACCGGCCTGAAGCGGGCGGCCTATCTGAACGTCGACCGGCTGATCTGTGCCCTGTCCACCCTGGTGGTGCCGATCTCGCGTCAGCTGGAGCGGTTCCTGGTCGAAGAACGGGTTGCGCCACGGGCCAAGGTGCGCCTGATCGGCGCGGGGTCCAGCAATGGCGTCGACACCGATCACTTCGACCTGACACCTAAAACCGAGCAGGCGGCGGAAGCCCTGCGCCAAGACATGGGCATTCCGGCGGACGCGCCCGTCCTGTTGTTCCTGGGCCGGGTTTGCAGTGAAAAGGGCGTGGACCTGTTGCGTCCGGTCTTCGATCAGGTCCGGGCCGCCATTCCCGGCGTGCACATGGTCGTGGCCGGGCCCGACGATGAGCGGGATCCGATCGCGAGCGAGACCGCCGCCTTCTTTGCCGCCGATCCGGCGATCCACCGCATCGGCTTCGTCAGCGATACCGCCCCGCTCTATGCCCTGAGCAGCGTCTTTGTCTTCCCGTCCTACTTCGAGGGCTTCGGCAATGTGTTGCTGGAGGCGGCGGCCATGCAGCGGGTCTCGGTCGCCTTCGATGTTCCGGGCGTCCAAGAGGCGGTTCAGGACGGCGTCAGCGGGCGGCTGGTTGCCAGCGGCGACGCCCCGGCCATGGCCCAGGCCGTGATCACCCTGTTGCAGAACCCGGCCGAGCGTACGGCCATGCAGGACCGCGCCCGCGCCAGGGTGGTCGACCTGTTCAGCCGGACCCGCATCCTGGCCGAGATCGAGGCCATGCTGCGCGGCCTGGCCCGGCGGCGATGACATGACCGACGCGGGTGAAGCCGAACTGTCGAATGCCGAGGTCCGGCGCCGGGCGTCGCGCGGCGCGGCCAGTGCCTTTGGGCGGCACGCGGTCGTGCGCCTGCTGGCCTTTCTGGGAACGCTGGTTCTTGCCCGACTGATCGCACCCGAAGGCTTCGGTCTGTTCGTGACGGCGCAGTTCATCCTGTCGATTTTGCAGGCCCTGGCGGTCGGCGGCGTGGTGTCAGCCCTGGTTCGGCGGCGCGAGGCCGTCAGCGACGCGGATTACCGCACGGCCCTGGTGGTGCAGCAAATCATCGCCGTGACCGTGGTCGCCCTCCTTTTCTTGGCCGCGCCGGCCATCACGACGGCCTATGACCTGCCGCCGGATCGGGTCTGGGTGTTTCGCGCCATGGCCCTGGCGGTGTTCCCGTTGTCGCTGAAGTCCATCCCCCAGGCGCGGCTGCAACGCGAGTTCCGACACGACAAGGTCGCCGCCAGCGATGTGATCGAATACCTGGTCTATCTGGTCGCGGCCCTGTCCATGGCGGCCCTGGGCTATGGCGTTTGGGCCCTGGTTGCCGCGACCCTGCTTCGCTACACGGTCGGCGCGATCGCCGTTCATCTGGCGGCCCGCAGTGGCGTCCGGATCGGCTATGAGCACCAACGCGCAGCCGGACTGATCCAGACCGCCTTGCCGCTGCAAGGGGGTATCCTGCTGGACCTGGGCAACCGGGCGATCGTGCCGATCGTGCTGGGTGGCATACTGGGCCTGGCCGCCGTCGGGGTGACGGGGATGGCGACCACCATCGTCGATGCCGTGATCCTGCAGCCGCTGGTCCTGGTCGCCAGCGTCCAGTTGCGCCTTCTGGCGCGAGTACAGGACGAGCCCGAGCGCATGCGGACCCTGCTGGGTGATTTCTATTCCGCCGGCGGGCTGGTCATCGTGCCGCTCGCGACCTTGCTGGCGATCATCGCCCCGACCGTCCTGCCTCTGATCCTGTCGGAGCCGTGGCGTCAGGTCGGGTTCGTGGTCAGCGGACTGGTGCTGTCTTCGGCGCTTCAAGTGATATCGGCCCCCAGCGCCCAGGCGGCCAAGGCCCTGGGCGACGTCCATGCGCCCCTGGTCGGCGGAATCGTCACCCTGGCGCTGCAACTTCTGATCGTGGTGATCGCGGCTCCCCGGATCGGCATCTACGCCTATCCGCTGTCGGCCCTGGTCAGCGGATCCATATGGGCCGTGCTGATTACCTCTCGGGTGGCCCGCCGGGTCGGTATGCCGCCGGTGCAGGCCCTGCTGCCGATCCTTGCGGCGGCGGCGGTGGCGGGTGGAATCTGGTTCACGGCGGTCAGCCTGACCACCAGTCCCTGGATCATGGTGAGCGGGCTGATCCTGGGCGGCCTCACCTATCTCGCGCTTCTGGTTCTTCTGGCCGGACAGGCCGTGGGACGGCTGCTGGCCTTTGCCGCCGGTGCGGTGCCTGCCCGTCTGACGGGAGTGAGCGTGGCAATCACCGCGGCGTCCTCGACCTGCGATCGCCTGCAACTGCGGTTGCCGAGCGGGGCGCGCCCATGAGCAACGCGGTCCCGGCCATGACGTTTGAGCGCGCCGTCGACCTGGGCGGTGAGACCTGGTCGACGCCGGCCATTGTCCAGCGCCAGGATGGCGCGATCGTCGTCGCTGCCGATCGCAGCGGCGCCGTGCACGGCTTTACCGGTCCCGATCTGACGCCGCTGTGGCGGATCGAGACAGGTGCAGAGATCACCGCCTCGCCGCTGATCTTCGATGATCCGGTGGACGGCCCGGTCATCGTCATCGGCGACCATGCCGGAGTGGTCCGCTTCATCGACCCGCGCGACGGTGCGGTCCTGAGAAGCGTGGATGTCGGATCTTCGGTCCGGGCCACGGCGGCCGCAGCCGATATCGACGGCGATGGCCAGGCCGAGATCGTGCTGGGCATCTATGGTCCGGGCATTATCGCCCTTCGCCGTGACGGCACCGAGGTCTGGCGGCAACGCCTGCCCGGCCATCTGTTCGCTGGGCGGATGAAACAGGGCGTCGTGTCCTCTGCCCTGGTCTGCGACGTGGATCGGGACGGCGAACTGGAGATCGTGATCGGCGTCCGGTCCTCGCGCCTGTTCTGCCTGGAGGCCCGGACCGGGCGCGTCAAATGGTTCGTCTGTCTGGGCTATGACCCCGATTCCTCACCATCGTTCAGCCTGCGGGACGATGGGACGCCGCTGGTTCTATTCGGTGGTGGCGAGCATACGGGCGGGCTGGGAGACAATGCGGTCATCGCCCTGGACGGGCGTGACGGACGCCGGGTCTGGACGACCGACGTCGGTGGCGGCGTGGATTCCAGTCCGATGCTGCTGGACCGACCGGGGCGCAGTCCCCTGCTGTTCGCCTGTTCCCTGGCCTATCCGTCCGTGCTGGCCCTGGATGGCTGGAGCGGGGCCCTGATCTGGCGGCACGATTTCGGCCCGACTCCTTCGTGTGTCCATGGCGCGGACCACCACTGCCGCCCCGCCGACGGGCGTCTCTATTTCACCGAGGATGCCATCTGCCGCAGCTATACGACGCCCCTGCTTGCCGATCTGGACGGCGATGGTCGGGTGGAGGTCGTGGCGGGATCGAACAACGGCACCATCGTCGTCCTGGACGCCGAGACCGGAGCAGTCCGCCAGACCGAAGCCACGGCAGCCATGGCCCGCGGCTCGGCCGTGCTGGGCGACATCGACCACAGCGGCCAGAGCGCAGTGGTCGCCCCCAGCGGCCGGACGCTAAGGCTCTACCGGACCCGTCACAGCGGGCCGGGGACGCCGATGTTCAAATCGCGGGCCGATCACCTGGGTGCCGTGACCGCCCCGCCCGCCGTGGATAACGCCCGTCCCCGTCGGCCCGGACCGCTGGTTCCGCTGGCGATGGCCTGGCGGTTCGGCGTGGTGGATGCGGCCCGCCATGTCGCCTTGAAGGTCGACGAAAAAATCCTGCGCCGCCTCGGCCTGCGCCTGTTCCGATACGGATATTGAGCATGACGGCGGTTTTGTGCGGCGAAGATCTGGGATGGGTCGAGCGGGTCTTGGACCGCTGCGAAACCCGCTATCTCAACGACGCGGGCATCCTGGCCACGGCCCTGGACGGCGAGGGCCGGCTGAGCGATCCGACGCCCTTGCTGGCCGACTTCGGCGACGTGCTGCCGTTCATGAGCCGACTGGGCCGGACCGGCTTCGTCGATCGTCAGATGGCCCTGGCCCGGCCACTGCTGTCCGACGCCCTGTATGCCCAGGGCGGTCGCCTGAGATTGTTCGACAACCACGACTGGCTGCTCGGCCTGCTGGAGCTTCATGCCGTGACGGGTGACCGGTCGCTTCTGGACCTGGCCGCCGAAGGCGCGCGCACCTTGATCCGCCGGTTCTTCGTCGACGACCTGCTGACCGACGGCACGGCGTACTGGAAGGATCCACGCAGCTGGCTGTCGCCCGCCAGCCCGTTCAACGGCGGCTATATCGAACTCTGGATCGAACTGCATGAGTTGACTGGCGATGCCGTGTTCCTGGAGGCGTCGCAGCGGCTTGCGGCGCGCTGGAACCGCACGCCGGGATTTCAGTCCCATGGGGTCCTGGAAAAAGTCTTCAGCGCGCGATCGGCGACCTTGAACCGGTTGGCCGGGCGCGGGGCGCGAATGCGGGCCCTGTTGTTCAAGGACAATACCAACTTTGTCTGGAGCCTGCTGGCCCTGCACGGGGCGACACAGGACCCGGCCTGGCCCCGGATGATCCAGCGCTGGATCGAGGGGTTCCGGGATCACTTCCTGAACGGGGGTCAGGTCTGGCTGTGGCTGGATCGCGCGATGCAGGGCCGGGACGTGTCGCTGAAGGCGGCATTCTCCAGCATCGACCTGCTTTGCGACATTCATGCCGCGGGTGTGTCGGATAACGCCCTACCTATCGCGCGGATGGTGGCCGACAGCTGGCTTCCGCTGGCCTGGAGCAACGGTCTGTTCCCGGAGCATCCGGGCGGGCGACGCGATCACCTGGACGCCAATGTCGACATGGCGGTCGCCCTGCTGAAGCTGGCCGGCCTGACCGGGCATCAGCCCTATGCCGACGCGGCGGCGCGAGCGGCCGAGGGCGTGGTGCGCCATCACGAAGGGCCGCACGGCCTGGTGATGGCGGTCGATCCCGACGGTCAGGTGGTGGACCCCCGGATCATCGTCAAATATCAAGCGCTGGCGCTGAAGCTGGCGCTGGCTCCGCGTGCCGCTGACGATCTGTGGGCGGACCGGACACTGATGACCTTGCTGAGGGACCGTTGATGCGTATCGGCTATGTCATCCATCGTTTTCCCTGGCCGTCAGAGACGTTCATCAGCCGCGAGGTCGCGGACCTGATCGCCCTGGGTCACGACATTCGGCTTTATGCCTTTGTCCGTCCGACGGGGAAGGATGAGGAACTGCTGTCGGACCAGGCGCGGGCCCTGATGGCCCAGACCCGCTACATCACCCCGAAAGAGGCGATGCTGGCTCTGCCCAGCCTGGATACGCTGAAGATGCTGGGCGAGGAACGGCGGTTGGCGGCGACGCCGACGTCCCGCACCAATCGTCCCGGTCGTCTCGGCCGCGCGGCGGCCTTGGCAAAGCTGGCTCGGGCCGACGGCCTGGACCGGCTGCATGCCCATTGGCCTTACGCGACGTCCTGCGTCCACCTGGCCAGTATCGCGACCGGAATCGACTACTCGATCAGCGTGCATGCCCATGAGGTCGCTCACGATAACGGCCACTTCCCGGTCTGTTTCGAGCGTTTGCGCTTTGCCAGCTTCTGCAACCGGGCGGCCATGGAGCATCTCCTGGCCAAGCTGCCGCCACAGGCGCGGGACAAGGCGCATCTGGTCTATCACGGCGTCGATGTCTCGGCCTTTCCGTTCCAGCCCCCTGCCCCACCACCGCCGCCGCTGAAGGTGCTGTCGGCGGGACGGCTGACCGCGTCCAAGGGGTTTGATCGGCTGGTCGCGGGATGCGCCGAGGCGGCCCGTCGCGGGCTGAATGTCGAACTGACCATCCTGGGTCGCGGAGCCGAGACAGAGGCCCTGACCGCCCAGGCCGCGTCGCTGGGCTTCTCAGACCGCTTCCACCTGCCCGGCTGGGTGCCGCACGGCGAGGTGCGCGGCTATATCCGTGACAGTCACGCCTTTGCGCTGCTGGCGTCCGACGATTTCAACGACGGCCTTCCCAATGTGGTGGTCGAGGCCATGGCCAGCGGCCGCCCGGTGATCGTCTCGCCCCTGCCCGCCGCCCGCGAGATCGTCGATCACGGCAAGAACGGCTTCGTGCTGGACGCGGTCGACGACCTGGAAGGCCTGATCCGTATCCTGAACACCCTGGCGGCCGAGGGTGCGACCGACGACATGGCACAGGCGGCGCGCCGGACCGTGGTCGAGGGTTATGACGCTGCCGACCTGATCAAGCTTCAGTCCCGCCTGCTGCTGGACGGTGCGACATGATCAGGCGCCCGACTGTGGCGGCGGTGGCCATCGCCAAGAACGAGCGACGCGACATCGTCGGCTTTATCGAGAATGTGCGGCGCGTGGTGGACGAGGTCGTCATCGTCGACGACGGCTCGACCGACGGCACGCTGGAGTTTCTGCGGACCTGCGGCCTGCCCGTGACCCTCATCGAGCGGCGGCTGGAGCCCGAAGGCGGCTTTGCGGCCCAGCGAAACGCGGGCCTGGACGCCGCGATGGCCGACTGGCTGATCCACATGGATATCGACGAGCGGATCACGCCGGAACTGGCCCGCGACATCCATGCCGCCATCGCCGATACCCCGATGAACGCCTTCCGCTATCGCCGGCTGAACTTCTTCCTGCACCGGCCCTTTCCGGCGGGCGGATGGCAGAGCTGGAACAACCCGCAACTGGGGCGGCGCGGCCACCACCGCTTCGTCAATGCCATTCACGAGGCCGTCGAGGTCGAGGGCGGGGATACCAGGACAGGCCAGCTCACCGGCATGATGTGGCATCTGAACGACGACAGCTATATCGAGCGCATCAGCAAGAATGTGAACTATGCCCCGGCCACGGCGCGGGGGATCATGGCGCGCGGCCGCGTTCGGTGGTGGCATCTGCTGACGGCCCCGACGATGGCGTTCGTGAAGGCCTATGTCCTGCGCGGAGCGTGGCGGCACGGCACCCATGGGCTAATCTTTGGACTCTATGTGTTTTCCGGCACCTTCAACGGCTATGCTACGGCGTGGGACGAGCAGAACCGGCTCGACCGCGACGACCTCGAACATCAACTGACCGACGCCTGGACCCGAGAGGCCACCGATGGATCATGAGACCCCGCTTCAGGTCGATGCGGAATTCTACAGCTTCGCCGAATATGTGAACTTCCGCCGCTGGTGCTCCTATTGGCATCAGATTGATGCGGTCCTGCGCGGTCGCCCCAAATCGGTGCTGGAGATCGGGCCGGGCTTTGGCACGACGACCCAGGCCCTGCGGCGGGCGGGCGTCCAGGTCACGACCTTCGACTTCGACCCGGAATTGAAGCCCGATCTGGTGGGTGACGCCCGCGCCTTGAACACCCTGGTCGCGCCGGGGTCGTTCGACGCCATCTGTGCGTTTCAAGTGCTGGAACATATTCCGTTCGAGCATTTCGACGGCATCGTCGCCAATCTGGCGCTGGCGTCGCGCGACAAGGTGATCATCTCGCTGCCGCACTGGGGCTATCCGGTCGAGTTCCGGTTCCGCTTCCTCAAGGATGTGATCAGCCGCGCCATTTCGTTCAAGCTGACCCGGCCCAAGACCTGGACCTTCGACGGTCAGCACTACTGGGAGCTGGGCACCAAAGGCTATGCCATCAAGGACGTGGCCGCCGTGATCGACAGGCACCTGAAGATCGATCGGCAGTATTTCTGCCCGGATTACAGCTACCACTACTTCTTCGAATGCTCGGTGCGCCGTGACTGACCGAAGCGGGGGGCGTTTTGCGGGATTGAGGATCGTCTGGTTGCAGTCTCCGCCGTGGGACGGGCTGTGGACGCGCCAGAACCATTTCGCCCTGCGTCTGGCGCGCGAGGGGGCAGATATCCTCTATGTCGAGAACCCGGTCGCCATCCGCACGCGGTTGAAGGCAGGCGATGCCGCGCGTGCCCCGCGTCAGGTCGCGCCCGGCCTCACCGTCATGCCCCTGCCGCTGCAGATTCCGGGTGGGCGTGACGTGGAATGGATCGGACGGTTGAACGGCCGGCGCTTTGCCGGGGCCGTGAACGCCTGGCTGAAGGCGCAGGGCTGGGACGACTATCTGGTCTGGTGCCGGGTGCCCCTGGCCCTGCATGCGCTGGAGCCGCTGAGCCCGCGCGCGGTCATCTACGACGTGACCGACGATTACGAGTTCTACGCCCGGTCGGACGGCGAGCGCGCCCTGACGACCCGGCTGGAGGCCCTGATGGCCGCCCGTGCCGCCCAGGTGTTCACGACCACCGAACAGCTGGCGCAAAAGCTGTCGGCCCTGACCACCGCCCCCGTGACCGTGGTGCCGAACGGCGCCGATGCCAGCTTCTTCGAGACCCCGACCGGTCCGGACCCGCTGGGCGAGTTGCCCCATCCGCGCATCGGTTATGTCGGCCTGGTCGCCGACTGGATGGATTTCGACCTGCTGGCCAAGCTCGGACAGCGTTGGCCCGGCCAGGTGGTGATCGTCGGCCCCGTCAAGCCCGAGGTCCAGGCTCGGTTCGACGCCGTGCCCGGCATCGTGCGGATCGGCGGCGTGCCCCAGACCCAGGTGCCGGCCTATCTGCACGCATTTGACGTCTGCATCGTGCCCCATGTCATCAGCGAGCTGCGCCACCGGGCCGATCCGCTGAAGATCGTCGAATATCTGGCCACCGGAAAGCCGGTCGTCTCGGTCGCCCTGCGCCCTTTGGAGGCACTGCGGCCCCAGGTCGACACCGCCACCACACACGACGAGTTCCTGGCCCTGGTCCAGGCCCGCCTGACCGACCCCCGCGCCGACCTTGCCCCCCTGCGCCGCGACACCGCCGCCGCCCGCAACTGGGACACGCTATATCAGCGTGTGGCGGAGGGTTTGGCTCGCCTCCGCAGCCCGGACCCGACCGCATGACGGCAGCCGCCCTCGTTCAGCCCCGAACTGAAATCCGCAGTCTTCAAGTGCTGCGGCTGCTGGCTGCTGTCATGGTCGTGATCGGCCATGTCATCGACATCCTGCAACGCGGCCATGTTCAGGGCCTGGCTCCGATCGTCGACCCCACACGCATGCCCTGGCATTCCGGCGTCGACATCTTTTTCGTCGTCAGTGGCTTCGTGATGTATTTCCTGATGGCCGGAAGGTTCGCAGAGCCTGGTGTCACACGGCAGTTTCTGTGGCGGCGCCTGGTCCGGATCGCCCCGCTGTACTGGATCTTCACGATCCTCGCCCTCGCAACCATGGTGGCCATCCCGGGACAGGTGAACAAGACCGCCCTCGCCTGGGATCACATCCTTGCGTCTTTCGCGTTTGTTCCCTGGCAAGGCCCCGAGGGCCTAGCCCCCATCCTCTCGGTGGGGTGGACGCTCAATTTCGAGATGCTCTTCTATGGCGTCTTCGCCCTGGCTCTGATGTTTCCGCGTCGCGTCGGGCTGACGATCATGGCCCTTATCTTCGCCGCGCTGATCCTGAATAGCCGATATGGCTTCCAGGATTTTACGCCCCTTACAGTCTGGGGCTTCCCGATCATTCTGGAGTTCGCCTTCGGCATCGGACTGGCCGCCCTCTACATTGGCGGTGTCCGCCTTCCGTCCTGGGCCCGTCTCGCACTGCTCGTCGTTGGCGTCAGCCTGCTGATCATCGCGGGGAGGCTCTCCCTGGAAGGCTTCCAGGTCCGCTGGTACGCGTGGGGAATCCCCGGCGCTCTGATCGTCGCCGCCTTCGTTCTGGGCCGCGATCTTGCCGATAGTCCGGCGACACGAATCCTCGTGATCGGCGGCAATGCGTCCTATGCCCTTTATCTGTCACACCTGTTCACGCTTCGGGGCGTCGGGATGGCGTGGGAACGGACCGGGTGGAGCAGCCCCCATCTGTATGCCCTGATCGCGGTAGCGGCCTCGATCGCTGTAGGGGTCGTTGTCCACCTTTATCTGGAAAGACCCATCCTGAACGGGCTCCGGACACTGCCTGAACGCTGGGCCAACCAGAAAGCCCGTCAAGTTGTGGTGGCCGATGACCGCCAGCATTGATGTTCAGGAGCACGGCCCTGGGCGACCGATCGCGACCACCCGCCTAGACACACTGCAGGCTGGTCGAGCCGTCGCAGCCTTTATCGTGGTCCTTTACCACCTGAACGGCTCGATCTTTGGCAAGGCCAAGTATTTCCCTGATCAAATTCATCCGATCTTCGGTGCCGGGCACGCGGGGGTCGAGTTCTTCTTCGTCCTCAGCGGGTTCCTGATGGCCTGGCTGTATGGGCACCGTCTCGGCCGCCCAGAGGCTGTGTGGCCGTTCCTGAAGAAGCGCTTCTTGCGCATTTACCCCGTCTATTGGGTCGTCCTGACAGCGCTGATTCCCATGTATTTCCTGATACCTGGTGTTGGCGAAGGCTATGAAACGCAACCCCTTTCGATCCTCACCAGCTATCTGCTGATCCCGACGCCCCAGGATCCGATCCTCCAGGTCGCCTGGACCCTGCGGTTCGAGATCTTCTTCTATCTGATGTTCTCGGCCCTGATGGCCTGGCCGCGCCTAATGCTCCCCGTCTTCGGCTTGTGGGCGGCCGGGGCTGCGGCTCACCTCTTTTTCCGCCCCGGATTCCCGCTGTATTTCTTCTTCAACCCGTTGATCCTGTTGTTCCTGTTCGGAGCAGTCGCCGCCGGAATATCCCGCAGGGGCTTTCCGCGTCCCGGGCTCGTGGCGGCGCTGGGCGTGCTTGGCTTCATCGGCTTCATGATCGGCGAAGTCTATTTCGGCTTTGCTCGCAACCTCTGCGTCATGGGCTACGGCCTGTCAGCGACCACGGCGGTTGCCGGGCTGGTTCGACTGGAGCAGGCGGGCCGGATCACGGTGCCCCGGTGGCTCAGCTATCAGGGGGACATGTCCTATGCGCTTTATCTCGTTCATTTCCCTGTCCTGTCTCTAGGGATCAAGACAGTGTTCGCGGCGAACCTTGACCGTGTTTTCCCACAAGCCGTCATCGCCTTTTTTCTGGTCGCAGCCTGCCTTCTTGCCGCTTTTGCGCTGCATGAATTGTTCGAGCGGCGGCTACTTCTTCGCTCCTGGCGAGCAAACGTTCTCACGCGGCGAAAATTCACCGGCTAAACCGCACGACGCCAAGGCTGCACTGGACGGCGAAGCCCCCAAACGGCTAGAGCCTCAGTGGCAAAGTCGGAACGCGCTGGAACCCTTGTGACTCGATGAATCTGACCCTGCCCGAACTGCTGTTGACGGCATTCCTGATCGGCCTGTGCCTATGGCGGTCGAAGGCGGCGCTGTTCCTGCTGTGGCCGGTTTCGATTCTGGTTTTCCCGACTGCCCGGTTGATGATCGGATTTCCGCTCTACGTCTACGACGTGATCGCGGTCGTAATATTCGCCTGTTACTGGAAAAATATTCTAGCGCTTCGGTGGTCATCAGTCGCCATACCTTGGCACTATGTTTTCTGGACCTTGATATTGGTCTGCGGCCTGATCTGGCCATTCATCATTTATCCCATAAGCCCGGAAAGTGCGTGGGTATCCGCACACGCCATCATCGCATTCCTGTCACTGGCTTTCGGTGCCCTGCTTTTCTACGATGACAGGCTGGAGTCCGAGAGGAAGTTCTTAGGATACGGCATCGCCACAGCCGTCATTGTGCTAGGCGTCATCGGCCTTATTCAATTCGGTTCGGTCGAAACCTCACAGGCTATCACGAACTTCTTTTACAGGGACTTCTCCGACGACTCGTTCTTCATGAGCGAGTTCTACGCCCGCATCACGGCCGAACGCGCTGCTGGGCCTTTCGGCTCTCCGAACGGACTGGGGATCGTCGGCGCTCTCGCGGCGCTCATGTGCTTCGTCCTGATCCGCAACAAGCCCCTCCTGATTGCCTGCCTCGTGGCCGGGGCCATCGCGGTCATGGCCTCGGTGTCCCGTCAGGCCATGATCGCTGCCGTTCTGGCCACCCTGGCCTATTTCATCTTTGCCCAGGCGCGGCAGAAGGGCGGGCTGGCTGTCATCCTGATCGTTATGGGGCCTTTTCTGGTCATTGCTTTCCTGGGGTCGGACTTTGCCGCCTCCACGCTGGAACGGTTCAGTCGCTGGGACACGGGGATTCAGGAAGACGAGAATTTCACCGCCCGCTACGTCGACGGCCCCCTGCGTCTGATCGAGGCTGTTCGCGCCTATCCCGACATCATCCTGTTCGGCACGGGACCGGACATCAACAAACTGTACAGCGCCGGATCCGGCATGGTCGGGCGGGCCCAGGGCTTTCTGTCGATCGGCTATGCCCTGTTCTTCTTCCAGTATGGCATTCTGGGCATCATTGCTGGCCTGTGGATGCATATCCAGGCCTGGGTCCAGCTTCGGTTCATGCCTGTGGACCTGCGCGGCAAGTTCGCGGCCATCCTGACGGCCATCGTCACCTTCTATGTTGCGGACAACGCCCCCAACACCAGTGAGTCGATCGCCATGCTGTGTCTGTTGCCAATCGGCATGCTGGCCGGGCAGGCGCTGAAGGCGTCACAGGCGCGTGCCGTGGCGCTGGCCAGCCAGCAGGGTGTGCTCCGGGCGGCCCCTCGACCCTTTGTGACCCGTCAGTCGCCTGGCTGACGCTTTCGTTCCCTTGTTCCTTCGTTTGTCCTCCTCCCCTTTCGCTGTCGCGCCAACGGTTCAAACTGATGCACATCGGCCTGCTGACCGACACCTTCGCGCGCGAGACGCGGTTTGGGCTCAGCCGTTATTCGCATGAGATCCACGGATCCCTTAGCGCCGCCGGGGTCCGCACCACGCCGATGTCGGCGGTGTCGGCCTATGGCGATGAGGAACCCGACTGGCTGAGGGCCACCGGCTTTCGTCGCCTTCCGATCGACCGCAAGCTTCTGGCCGGGACGTGGAGCCTGGTGCCCTGGCCGCCGATCGAGCGCTGGGCCCCGGACGTCGATCTGGTACATGCCCTGGATACCGACTATCCGCTGGCGACGAACAAGCCCTGGGTCATCACCTTCCACGATCTGGGCGTGCTGACCCATCCGGCCTGGTTCGGCAAGGCGCGGCCCTGGCTGTTGAAGCGCTGCGTCGCCGCCGCCGTCGACCGCGCCGCCGCCATCATCTGCGTGTCCCAGGCCACGGCCGATGAGTTTCTGGGCATTACCGGCGGGCGCGGGGCCGAACGGGTGCGGGTCATCCACGAGGGCGTCGGCGAGGAGTTCTTCCTCCCCGCCACGGCCGCAGACATTGCGGCGCTGCCTGCCACCGTCACCGACACGCCCTTCTTCCTGTTCACCGGCTCCATCAGTCCGCGCAAGAACCTGCTGCGGGTGCTGGAGGCCTTTGCCGAAGTGGCAGACCGTATTCCGCACCGGCTGGTCATGACCGGCGCGCCCGGCTGGGACGCCTCGCCCGAGATGGCGGCGGTCAGCCAGGGTCCGCTGCGCGATCGCATCGTCAACCTGGGCTATGTGTCCGACGCGGCCCTGAAGGCCCTGTATGGGCGGGCCTCGGCCTTCGTCTATCCGTCGCTATACGAAGGGTTCGGTTTGCCGGTGCTGGAGGCCATGGCCGCAGGCTGTCCCGTCATCACCTCCAATCAGGCCCCCTTGACCGAGGTTGCGGGCGATGCGGCCCTGCTGGTCGACCCCACGAACGTGCGCGACATTGCCCAGGCCATGCTTTCGGCAGCCACGGACGAAGCGCAGATGAAGGCTCTGCGCGCGGCCGGCGTGGACCAGGCGCGGCGGTTCAGCTGGGCCGAATGCGGCCGCCGCACGCGCGAGGTCTATGCCGAGATCCTGGGCGCATGACCGAGCCTTTGCACGTCGTCGTCGTCAACGACCGGGCCTATCCGGCTGGAGGGGCCTCCAAGGTCGCGCTGGAATCGGCCAAGGGTCTGGCCGCCCGCGGGCATGAGGTGACGGTCATGGCGGCCATGGGCCCGCCGTCCGACGATCTGGCCCTCGCCGGCGTAAGGGCTGAAGTCCTGGGTCAGAAGGACCTGGCCACCGGCGCGCGCGGTGCGGTGGCCATACAGGGGCTGTGGAACACCCAGTCCGAACGGGAGCTGACGCAGCTGCTGGCCAACCGACCGGCGGGGCGGACCATCGTGCATGTCCACAGCTGGTCTAAGGCTTTGTCGCCCAGCGTCTTTGCGGCGGCCGGGCGTGCCGGTCATCCGGTGATTGCGACCCTGCACGACTATGGCCTGGCCTGCCCCAATGCGGCGTTGCACATCTTTCCGACGGGACGGCCCTGTACGCTGGAGCCGATGTCCGTGCCCTGTCTGACCACCAACTGCGACTCGCGCCGGTATCATCACAAGCTGTGGCGCATCGCCCGCCAGGTCAGTCTGGAGCACGTCGCACGGGCGGCGCACCGCCTGGACACGGCCATCTGCGTCTCGGCCTATTCCCATGACATCCTGCGGCCGCTGTTGCCCCGGTCCCTGCGCACCACCGTCGTCGACAATCCGATCGAGGCGGTGAACGAGGGGCCCGCTGATCCGGCGGCGAACCGGGGCTTCGTCTATGTTGGCCGGTTCTCGGCCGAGAAGGGCGTATTGCTGCTGGCCCAGGCGACGGCGGAGGCCAACCTGCCGATCGTCTTCGTCGGCGAAGGCGAACTGGAGGCCGACATTCGCCGCATCAATCCGGCGGCGGTCCTGACCGGATGGTTGCCCGGCGATCAGGTGCGTGCCCGGATGCGGGCTGGGCGGGCCGTGGTCATGCCGTCCACCTGGCGCGAGACGCAAGGGATGGTGGTGCCCGAAGCCTTTGCCGCCGGCCTGCCCGTCATCACCAGTTCCGATACCGCGCCGGGGGCGGCGACCCAGGATGGCGTGACCGGTCTGGTCTTCCGCAATGGCGACGTCGAGGATCTGAAGCGGGCCCTGACGACCCTGGCATCGGACGACACCCTGGTGCGCCAGATGGGACAAGCCGCCTATGACCAGTTCTGGGCCGCGCCGCCGAGCCTGGATCGGCACGTCGACGGGCTGGAAGCCGTCTATCGCCGGGCCCTCGCCCGCCTCTGACCGGCCTCAGATGCCGTAGTGGTCCCGGTACCAGTCGACAAAGGCCGGCACCCCCACACTGATCGGCGTCATCGGTCGGTAGCCCGTGATGTTTTCCAGCAGATCGGCGGAGGCGAAGGTGGCGGTGACGTCGCCGTCCTGCATGGGCAGGAACGTCTTGATCGCCTCACGGCCCAGGGCTCGCTCCAGCTCCGCAATATAGTCCATCAGGCCGCTGGGGGTGCCGCCGCCGATGTTGACCACCCGGAACGGAGCCACGGGCGACAGGGTGTCGCCCTCTGCCGCTGCCGACTGAGGGACAGCCTCGGCCAGCCGCACGATGCCCTCGATCAGATCGTCGACATAGGTGAAGTCGCGGGACATCTTTCCTTCGCCGTAAACCTCGATCGGCTCGCCAGCCAGAATAGCGCGCGTGAACTTGAACAGCGCCATGTCAGGCCGTCCCCACGGGCCATAGACCGTGAAGAAGCGGAAGAAGGTCGTCGGGATGCCGAACAGATGGCTGTAGCTGTGCCCCATCAACTCCGTCGCGCCCTTGGTCGCCGCATAGAGTGATACCGGGTGAACGGCCCGGTCGGTCTCGCGGAACGGCATTTCGGTGTTTGCGCCATAGACAGAGCTGGTCGAGGCGGCCAGCAGGTGGCGGGGTTTGAAGCGACGGGCGGCTTCCAGGATGTTGTATGTGCCGATCAGGTTGGACCCGACATAGCTGTCCGGGTGGTCGATGCTGTAGCGGACGCCCGCCTGCGCGGCCAAATGGACGACGACGTCCGGACGCGCCTCCTCCCAGGCCCTGGTCAGGGCTGAGCCATCCTGCAGGTCCAGGCGATGAACCTTGAACGCGTTGTGGTGGCGTTCGAGCTGGGCATTGCGCGCCTCTTTCAGCTCAGGGTCATAGTAGGATGAGAAGTTGTCCACCCCGGCGACCTGATGGCCGTCCGCCAACAGCCGCCGTGCCAGATGAAAGCCGATGAAACCCGCGCTGCCGGTGATCAGGAATCGCATGGCTGTGGCGGTCTCCGGGAAAGGCTGTCGATGGCAAGAATGATGCCGACCGGTTAACGGGGCCGCCGCTCGATAACAAGCATTTGCACGGGCCGGTTGACTGTTGCACCGCGAAACGACCTTGGACTGGCGGTTGGATGCTGTATCAGTCGCTGACCGCCCGGGGGGCAGCGGCAAACAGGGATCGGATGACGACGCTTTATCCCGTGATCATGTGCGGCGGCGCGGGAACGCGCCTTTGGCCAGCATCACGCCCCTCCTATCCCAAACAGTTCCTGCGGCTGACGGGCGACCGTTCGCTATTCCAGGATACGGTCCTTCGCGTCGCTCCGCTGGCCGAGGGCGGCGGACGGCTGATCATCGTCGGCGGCGTGCGCCATGCCAGCCTGATCCGTGACCAACTGGCTGAATTGGGCGTCGATGCTCTCGTGCTGCTGGAGCCGGTCGCTCGGGATTCGGCAGCGGCGATGGTCGCGGCGGCAGTCTGGTCCGCGTCGCGTGATCCCGAAGCCATCAACCTGTTCGTCGCCTCTGACCATTTCATACCTGATCACACCGCCTTTCAGGATGCGGCGCGGCTCGCGGCTGCGGCCGCGGGCAACGGCGATATCGTCACCCTGGGGATCCGGCCGCTGCATCCCTCTCCGGCCTATGGCTATATCCGACCGACCGGGGCGGGCCTGTCGCGGGTAGAGGCCTTTGTCGAAAAACCGGACAGTGCGACGGCCCAGACCTATATCGACGCTGGCTATCTCTGGAACAGCGGCAACTTCATCGTCCGGGCCCGGACACTGCTGGACGAAGTAGAGGCCGAGGTCCCCGATATTCTCAGTGCCGTTCGCGCGGCCAGCCAGGCTGCGACCGGCGATGACGTCCGTGTCCTGGGCGCCGATTTCGCGCGAGCCCCCGCCGTGTCCATCGACTATGCCGTGATGGAAAAGACCCGCCGCGCGGCGGTTCTGGCGGTCGATTTTGACTGGTCGGATGTCGGGGCCTGGGACAGCGTGGCCGAGACGGGGCGGGGCGACCTTGGCCAGGCCGTCCGGATTGATGCGCCCAACAGTCTGGTGCGCGCCCCCGAGGGCACCATGGTGGCCGTAGTCGGCGTGCCGGACGTGGCCGTGATTGTAGAGCCGGATGCCGTCCTGGTCTGCGCCCTGAGCCGGGCGCAGACCGTCAAAGACGCCGTAAAACAGGTCGGGCTCGCGTCGCCGTCACATCTGGATTTGCCAGTGAGCGTGGCTTCAGACGACCCGCTGCCGTCTTTCGCCCCCTGGCTGACCCTTCGCGCCCTGCCGCTTTGGGCCACCCTGGGTCAACGCGACGACGGGGCCTTTGTCGAAGCTCTGACTGAACAGGGCGGCCGGATTCAGGACCGGCGCCGGGCGCGCGTCCAGGCCCGGCAGATCTATGTCTATGCCCAGGCGGGGTTGTCCGGCTGGGAAGGACCCTGGCGATCCTGCGTTGAGCGCGGGCTTTCGCGGCTGATGGCGGACTATATCCGCGACGACGGACTTTGCCGCACCTTGCTGGATGGGTCAGGCGCGCCTCTGGATGACACGGCCATGATCTATGATCAGGCCTTTGTTCTGTTCGCGCTGGCGACGGCAAGGCGTGCCGGTATTCCGGATCTGGAAAGACCCGCTCTGCGGCTGCGCGAGTCGCTGCTGTCTGCAGCCCTTCCCAACGGCCTGTTTCAGGAGGCGGGCCCGCATCCCTATCAGGCGAATGCCCATATGCATCTGCTGGAGGCGTGCCTGGCCTGGGAAGATCAGGGCGATGATCAGTGGCGGGCGCTGGCAGACCGGATCGTCGACAAGGCGCTCGATCTGTTTGTCGATCAGAGCGGCCGGTTTCTGCGCGAGTTTTTCTCGGCCGATTGGGGCCCGGCCCCAGGTGCGGACGGCGATCTGGTCGAGCCGGGCCACCAGTTCGAATGGGCTTGGCTTCTTGAGACTTACGGATCAAGGCGCGGCTATCGGCGGGCGCGCGAAGCCGCCGTTCGCCTCTATGACTTCGGCATGGACGGAATCTGCCCGCGTCGGGGGGTCGCTATGAACGCCCTGAACACGGACGGCTCAGTTCGCTCTGCCGAGGCGCGGTTGTGGCCCCAGACCGAGTGGCTGAAAGCAGCAACGCTGCTTGGCCGTGGCCACGACATAAAACGGGCAGAACGGGCGCTGCGTCTTTATCTGACCGTCGATGGACGCTGGCACGACCGGCTTCAGCCCGACGGCAGCTTCATTGCCGAAGCGGCACCGGCCAGTTCCTTCTATCACATCATGATGGCCTTCGCCCACGGTCAGGGTTCCAGCCTGGCGGCGTCGTGACGACGACAGTGGGCGCCAGGTGATCAAAGACACGCGGTGCTCGCGCGCTCGCCAGAGACACGGTGAAAACTGATCATTTCTGACAGCGATTCGCCTTTTGACTTCGCTGCTGGTAAATTACTTGGAGATGGGCCGCCCTGTTCCGTTTACGGAACGGACCTTCGTCAAAGGTTCACAAAGGGATAGTTGACGCTATCTCGCAGGTGCGAGAAGTAGTTGTCTCGGGATTTTATCAAGGGTCGATCATGGTGACGGCTGACGCGATCATGGAGGGGGTTTCGCCTGCACGCAGCAGCCGCGCTGTCGCGACTTCGGCCGATCGCGTGACGCGCGCGATCGACGTCGTCGTGTGCCTGGTGGCACTGGCCATCCTTCTGCCGTTTGCAGTGATCGTCGCGGTGGCCATCAAGCTTCAGGACGGGGGCCCTATCCTGTTCGGCCACATGCGCATCGGGCGCGACGGCCGACTGTTCCGGTGCTGGAAATTCCGCAGCATGGTCGTCAATGCCGAACAGAGGCTGGCAGCCCTTCTGGCTCGCGATCCGGCTGCCCGCGCCGAGTGGGAAGCTGACCACAAGCTGCGCAATGACCCCCGCATCACCTGGCTGGGCCATTTCCTGCGCAAGTCGAGCATCGACGAGCTGCCGCAGCTGATCAATGTTCTGCGCGGCGAGATGTCTCTGGTCGGACCGCGGCCGGTGGTTCAGGCCGAAGCGCTTCGCTATGGCCGCTATTTCCGCGAGTATTGCGCCGTCCGCCCCGGCATTACCGGCCTATGGCAGGTGATGGGCCGCAATGACGTCAGCTATCGCCGCCGCGTCGCCCTGGATGTCGCCTTCGTCCGATCGCAGTCGGTCAGCCTGTATCTGACGATCCTGATCCTGACTGTTCCCGCCGTGTTCAGCCGCAACGGCGTCTATTGAACGCCTGGCTCGGCTCTGGGAGCGACGGATGACTGAAGCAGGCCCGGTTGTTGGCCCAGTTGTGCTGGTGACCGGCGGCGCTGGCTATGTTGGCTCACACGTCTGTCTGGCCCTGCATGAGGCCGGTTTTCGACCCGTCGTCTATGACAACCTGACCAATGGCCACGCCGCCTTCGTTCAATGGGGGCCGCTCGAGGTCGGCGACATTCGCGATCGCGAACGATTGGATCAGGTTCTGGCCGCCCACAAGCCGCTGGCCATCCTGCATTTCGCCGCCCTTATCGAGGTCGGGGAATCGGTGCTTCACCCCGGTCGCTTCTATGACAACAACGTCGGGGGCACGATCACCCTGATCGAGGCGGCTCGCGCTGCCGGTATCGGGGCGATGGTGTTTTCGTCCACCTGTGCGACCTTCGGCGCTCCGGTCCAGATGCCGATGGGCGAGGACCATCCCCAGCAGCCTCTCAATCCCTATGGACGCAGCAAGCTGATCGTCGAGCAGATGCTGGCCGACTATGAGCGCTATTCCGGCCTGCGGTCGGTTTCGCTGCGCTACTTCAATGCGGCGGGCGCGGACGAACAGGGCCGTATCGGCGAACGACACGAGCCAGAGACCCACGCCATTCCCCTGGCCTTGCAGGCGGTGCTGGGACAACGATCCGGCTTCAAGCTGTTCGGCGACGACTATGACACCCGGGACGGCACCGCCATCCGGGACTATGTCCACGTCAGCGATCTGGCTGACGCCCATGTTCGCGCCCTGCGGTATCTGCTGGAGGGCGGGGTCACCACCAGCTTCAACCTGGGCACTGGCAACGGCACCTCGGTGCGCGAACTGCTGACTGCGGTCGAAGCCGTGACGGGCAAGCCGTTTCCGGTCGAAGTGGTCGGACGCCGCCAAGGCGATGCGCCCATGCTGGTTGCCAATGGGACACGGTGCGAGACCGTTCTGGGCTGGAAGCCACAGCGCAGCCTGCACGACATCGTCGCCAGCGCCCTGGCCTGGCACACCGCCGAGCGGGATCGCGCGGCCAGCGCATCCAAGGACCGGCTTCCGGCATGAGTATGAGCCCATCCCGCGGCCGGGTGCGATCGGCACCGCGATCACGCACGGTTGCGTCGGGGGCCGCCCTGCCCTGGGCTGCCCTGGCGACCTTGGTCCTGCTGGCCATGGCCATTCTGTTCGGCGGCGCAAGCCGCACCAATGCGTTGCGGATTGCCCTGATTCAGCTGGCCGCCCTGCCCGCTCTGGTCATGGCCATAGAGACCTTCGTGAAGACCGGCCTCTGGTCGCAGCACCGGTTCTCGGTCGCCCTTCTGTGCGCTGCCCTGGCCATTCCCCTGATCCAGCTGATTCCACTGCCGCCGTCCGTCTGGACCGGCTTGCCCGGACGGGATTCGGCTGTGCTGGCGCTGGAACTGACGGGGCTCACACCCGGCTGGTCACCGCTTTCGCTGACACCGGATCAGACCTGGGCCGCCTTCCTGGGAGTGCTGCCTCCGGCGGCCATGTTCTTGGCCGTGCTGACCCTTGATCCGGTCTGGCGGCAACGTCTGATCTGGATCGTGCTGGCGGGCAGCGTGGCGGGCATTGTTCTGGCGGCGCTGCAGGGTGCCACCGGCGGGGCTCGCGCCCTCTATCCCTGGAACTGGACCAGCAGCGAGGTCATTTCCGGCCTGTTCGCCAACCGCAACCATCTGGCCACCTACTGCGCCGCGACCCTGCCCCTGGCAGCCGTGCTCGCGGCTGCGGCCTTTCGTCAGTCGCAGCGGCGCGGGCAGCCGCAGGGCCGCATACCGCCGGCCGTGTGGCTGGGCCTTCTCTATGTCGTGCTGATGGTGATTGCCCTGGGGGCCGTGCGGTCACGCGCCGGCATTCTGCTGCTGCCCATCGCCATGGCACTGGGGCTGCTGGCCGCGTGGGTAAGCTCGGGCCGGGGGCGTCCCAGCCCGGTGCTTCTGGCCCTGACGGCCGCAGGTGCCGCAGCCGTCCTGGCCCTGGGCATCTTTGCCATTGTGCCGATCATGGCTGCTTTCGATACGGGCGGGGCACCAGAGGGCCGGTTCGAGGACTGGCCCACCGTGATCCAGGCGGCCGAGGCCTATCTGCCGGTCGGTTCGGGTCTGGGATCATTCGATCCGGTCTATCGATCCTTCGAGCCGCTGCAGCGCCTCGACGGGACCTATTTCAACCAGGCGCACAACGATTACCTTGAAATCCTGCTGGAGACCGGCTGGCTCGGTATGGCGGCCTTGGCCGGATTTCTGGTGTGGTTCGCCAAGCGTACCTGGGCCGCGTGGACCGCCCCCGCTGGCGGCACTGGCGACCTGGCCCGCGCCGGTGGCACCGCCGTCCTGGTGATCCTGCTGCATTCGGGGGCGGACTATCCGCTCCGTACACTCACCATTTCGGTGCTGTTCGCGCTTTGCTGCGCCCTCCTTGAACTGGGACGCACTGCGCCCGGTTCGGCGGCAAGGCGAATGGACACGCCGCATTCACTGGCCAAGGTCGATCCGTCCCGCTAAGGGGGCGGCGCGACAAGATGGGGATTTACTGATGCGCGTAGCGATGATCGGCACCGGCTATGTGGGCCTGGTTTCGGGGGCCTGTTTCGCCGACTTCGGACACGTCGTGACCTGCGTGGACAAGGATCCCAGCAAGATCGACCGACTGGAAAAGGGCGAGATTCCGATCTTTGAGCCGGGCCTGGACGATCTGGTTGCCGCCAATGTGCGCGACGGACGGCTTTTCTTCGCTCTGGACGGTTCCGAGGCGATCCGCAGCGCCGATGCGGTCTTCATCGGCGTCGGCACGCCTTCGCGCCGTGGCGACGGCCATGCGGATCTGTCCTATGTCTATGCCGCCGCCGAAGAGATTGCCGGCCTGATCGAAGGCTTTACGGTCATCGTCACCAAATCGACCGTCCCGGTCGGCACGGGTGACGAGATCGAACGGATCATCCGCGAGCGCCGTCCCGACGCCCAATTCGCCGTCGTCTCCAACCCCGAGTTCCTGCGCGAAGGGGCCGCCATCGGCGACTTCAAGCGTCCCGACCGCGTGGTGATCGGCATCAATGACATGGACGGCGAAACCGGGGCTCGCGCCAAGGCGGTGATGACCGAAATCTATCGTCCGCTGAACCTGAACGAGAGCCCCCTGCTGTTCGTCGGACGGCGGACGTCTGAACTGATCAAATATGCCGCAAACGCCTTCCTGGCGATGAAGATCACCTTCATCAACGAGATGGCCGACCTGTGCGAGGCCGTCGGTGCCGACGTTCAGCAGGTTGCGCGCGGCATCGGCCTGGACAACCGGATCGGCTCGAAATTCCTGCACGCCGGACCCGGCTATGGCGGCTCCTGCTTCCCCAAGGACACCCTGGCCCTGGTGCGTACCGCGACCGATGCCGGCAGCCCCGTCCGCCTGGTCGAGACGACTGTCGAAGTCAACGACGCCCGCAAGAAGGCCATGGCCGGACGGGTCGAGGCGGCTCTGGGCGGCGACCTGACCGGCAAGACCGTCGCCTTGCTGGGCCTGACGTTCAAACCGAACACGGACGATATGCGCGACAGCCCGGCACTGGACCTGGTCCCCGGCCTGATTTCGCGCGGTGCCGCGGTCAAGGCCTTCGATCCCGAGGGCATGGAAGAAGCGGCCAAGATGCTGACCGGCCTGACCTTCGTCGAAGGCCCCTATGAAGCGATCGAGGGTGCCGATGCCGTGGTCATCGTCACCGAATGGGACCCCTTCCGCGCCCTGGACCTGGACCGGGTCAAGTCTCTGGCCAAGGGGTCGGTCATCGTCGACCTGCGCAACGTCTATCGGCCCGAGGACATGCGGGCGCGCGGCTTTGACTACCACTCCATCGGACGCGCCTGATTGCGGTCAATAATCTGGGGCATCAGGGCTATCCGTCGTCTTGTGCACTGCAAAACGACGGGTCTGTCCGCCTTGGACGTTATAGGTCATAGTGCGCTTGACGTACGACGGCTGCAGTGGGTGAGTTCGGTGCATGATTGACCTGCATTGCCATATCCTGCCGGGCATCGACGACGGTGCCCCTGACTATGAGGTTTCGCTGGCCATGGCCCAGCGGGCGGTCGCGGACGGGATCACCATCACGGCATGCACCCCGCACATCATGCCCGGCTATTACGAAAATACCGGCCCCGACATCCGCGAGCGGGTGAAGGCCCTCCAGGCGGTTCTGGATGATGAGGGTATCCCTCTTCAGCTGGTTACGGGTGCCGATGTCCACCTGACCACCGACCTTGTGTCGGGACTGAAGTCCGGCGAAAAGCTGACCCTCGCCGACAGTCGATATTTTCTGTTCGAGCCGCCGCACAACCTGGCGCCTCCGCGCATGGCCGAAGCGGTATTCGACGCCATGGCCGCCGGCTATCAGCCGATCATCACCCATCCGGAGCGGCTGCGCTGGATCGATGAGAACTATGCCATGATGGTCCAGCTGGCCCAGGCCGGGGCGTGGATGCAGCTGACAGCCGCCTCCGTGACCGGCCGGTTCGGCAAGGGTCCGCTCTACTGGTCCGAACGGATGTTGGACGAGGGTCTGGTCCATATTCTGGCGACGGACGCGCACAATCTGCGTAGCCGCCCCTGCGTTCTGTCCCAGGCCGTGGAAGCCGTCGCCGAACGGCTGGGTGAACAAGCCGCACTGGACATGGTGACGACACGCCCGCGTGCTGTATTAGACAATGCATCGCCGTCGAGTGTGCCTGCAGCTGTCGGCGTTGAACGCCCGGTGGCCAAGGCGGGCTTTCTGCAACGCCTTTTCAGGGCGGCCTAGATTCGGAACCGAACACACCATGCGCAATCTTCTTTTCGTTCTCCTTCTCGGCACCCTGGCGGCCTGCGTCTCCAATGATCGCAACATCGCCACCGTGACTGCGGCGACTGAGATCGGAGCCGATGCGATGCAGGTGCAATCCATCGTCAGCGAGGGCGACGACTACCGGATCGGAGGCACCGATCTGCTCAGCGTGTCCGTCTTCCAGGTGCCCGACCTTTCGTTCGCCGCCCTGCGGGTCGATGCTTCGGGCAACATCCAGATGCCGCTGATCGGCGCCGTCCGCGCTGCCGGACGGACACCGAATGAACTGTCCGAGGACATCCGCGCCCGTCTGGCCGATCGCTATCTGCGTAACCCGCAGGTGACTGTCACCGTGACCGAGGCCGCCAGCCAGAAGGTTACCGTCGATGGCGACGTCGCCGCCCCTGGCGTGTTCGAGATGCGGGGCCGCACCACCCTGGTTCAGGCCATCGCCATGGCCAAGGGCCCGACACCCACGGCGGACCTGAACAGTGTCGCCATCTTCCGCACCCAGGGCGGTCAGCGGATGGTCGCCGTGTTCGACCTCGCCGCCATCCGCAACGGCACGGCCGAAGATCCCGTGATCCTGGGCGACGACGTGATCGTGGTCGATCGTTCGCGTGTGAACGCCTTCTTCCGCGATGTGCTGGGCGCGGTTCCCGTTCTCGGCGTTTTCCGGGGCTTCTGATTTTTGAAGGGCTTTGTGGGGATGATTGACCTTCGCCCCCAAGCCCTTGGTGTCGTTCTGCTGGCCGGCGCGCTTTGCGGATGCAGCGCGGCAACCCGGTCATCCCAAGAGGCGGCCGTCCAGGCACCGACGCAGCGCCTCCAGACCCTCATTGCCCTTGACCGGCGCGTGACCGAGGTCGCCTTTAACCTGGCCCTCGCCAATGTCGAGCTGTGCCCCAGCCCTGCACCCAAGGCCGGCTGGTTGCTGCACTCCGCCAGCCAGTACAGCGGCGACCTGCGTCACGAGGCCGAGCGTCTGCTCGGGCTCGACGGAGCCTTGCCTGGCGTCTCGGTCGTGGTCGACGGATCGCCCGCCGCTGTGGCCGGCCTGCAGGTCGGAGATCTGATCACTGCGGTCGATGATATGCCGATGCAGGCCGCCCGCGATCAGACGCGCGCCGGCTACGACGACCTGGCCCGAAATCTGGAAACCCTGGACGCAGCAATGGCGGATGGCGAGCCCGTCCGTCTCACGGTTCAGAGGCAAGGCACGACGTTGACGACGGTGCTGACGCCCGTCCTGGCCTGTCCGTACGAGACCCAGGTCGATTCCTCTCCCGATATTCGGGCGCGCGCGGATGGGCGCCGGGTGTTCATATCCTCGGCCTTCGCTGCCTATGCCGAAACGCCGGATGCGCTGGCCTTCGTTCTCAGCCATGAACTGGCCCACAACATTTTGGGACATCCGGCCCAGATACGGGGAATGAACCTGGCCCCCTGGCGGATCGAGCAGTCCGAAAACGTGGCCGACCGGGTCGGCCTGTTCCTGATGGCCCGGGCCGGATACGACGTTGGCACAGTGCCCGCCTTCCTTCGCCGACTGGCCCAGGACCACTGGCAGTTGCGTTATCCGCAATGGGGCCACGCCTCGGCTCCGGCTCGCGCGCAGGCCCTGGAAGCGGTGGTGATCGAGATCGAATCCCTCCGCGCCGCCGATCGTCCGCTCACGCCGTGACCACAGCCTCCGATTATTGCCTCAAGCGGGTCGCCTGCGGTGCATCTATGCGCTATCTGGGCTCAACAGTATGGCCCGGAGCGGGGGCCGACACTCACTATGGAAATTGATATGCACGGCGACGGCTTTGCTGGACCGCGTAGCGGTGGACCCCAAAGGCAGGGCAACGAGGGCGGGGACCTGAGCGCGCTCCGCAGCCAGGGTGCAGCGGTCGAGGAAAACGGCTTCGACATTGGGCGCTACATCGGCATCCTGCTGCGTCATCGCTTTCTGATCGGCGGGGCCATCGTCGCGGCCCTGATCATCGGTCTGGCGGCCACCCTGCTGATGACGCCGATCTATACGGCCAAGGCCACGATCCAGATCGACCGTGAGACCCAACAGGTGCTGGGCAATGGCACCGAGGCGGCCCCGCGCGACAATCTGGTCAACGGCGTCGAATTCTTCGAGACCCAGTACGGACTGCTGCGCAGCCGCTCGCTGGCCGAGCGTGTCGCCGACAGCATGGGTCTGGCCAACTCCAATGACTTCATCACTCGAATGGGCGGCGAGGCCCCCTCGGTCGAGGAAGGCAATGCGGCCGAGCGCACGGCCCAGCGCCGTCGGCGCGTCGTCGGTCTGCTGCGCGCCAACCTGAGCGTGGCCCCGGTCCGTGGATCACGACTGGTGACGATCAGCTTCAACAGCCCGGATCCCCAGCTGGCGGCCCAGGTCGCCAATGCCTTTGCCGAGAACTTCATCCAGGCCAGCCTTGAGCGGAAGTTCGAGTCCTCCTCCTATGTGCGCGAGTTCCTGGAGCAGCAGATCGCCCAGACCAAGGCCAAGCTGGAAGAGACCGAGCGCACGCTGGTCGAATATGCCTCTGGTCAGCAGATCATCAACATCACCGAGCCCGGTGCCGAGGGCGGCGGTGGCCAGTCGCTGGCCGCGAACAACCTGGTCGCCATCAACTCGGCTCTGGCCGATGCCCGCGCAGCCCGCGTTGCGGCCGAGGAAAAATGGCGCCAGGCGCGCAGTGCGCCGCTGATGAGCATCCCCGATGTTCTGCAGAACACCTCGATCCAGCGCCTTAGCGAGCAGCGTTCACAGCTGGATGCCGAGTATCAGCAAAAGCTGGCGGTCTATCAGCCCGACTATCCCGAAATGGTTCAGCTGCGCTCGCGGATCGACGAACTGGAAGGCCAGATCAACGCCCTGGCCACCAGCATCCGCGACTCCATCCGCGCCCAGTTCGAGATCGCATCCAATCAGGAAAGATCGCTCCAGGCCCAGGTGAACGGTCTGACCGGCGACGTGCTGGATCTGCGGGACCGCAGCATCCAGTACAACATCCTGCAGCGCGAGCTGGACACCAGCCGGACGCTGTATGACGGCCTGCTGCAACGCTACAAGGAAGTCGGCGTCACCGGCGGGGTCACCACCAACAACATCTCGGTCATCGACATGGCCATGCCCCCGGGCGCTCCGTCCAAGCCGGACATGACCATCAATCTGTTGATGGCCCTTCTGCTGGGTATCGGCCTGGGCGTCGCCGCAGCCCTGGTCATCGAGATGCTGGACGAGAGCATCGCCACCCCCGACGATGTCGAGCGCAAGCTGGGCCTGCCGGTTCTGGGTATCGTTCCCCTGCTGACCAAGGGGGAGACGGCGCTGACCGCGCTGAACGATATTCGATCCGGGTTCTCGGAGGCCTACTACTCGCTGCGAACCGCCCTGCAGTTCTCCACGCCCGATGGAGCGCCGCCGGTGATGCTGGTCACCAGTTCCCGGCCGGGCGAAGGCAAGTCGACCACGGCCTATGCCGTCGCCTTGAACCTGGCCCGTATCGGTAAACGGGTACTGCTGGCCGATGGCGACCTGCGGAATCCCTCGATGCACCGCCTGATCGGCATCGAGAACAGCCAGGGCATGAGCAGCCTGCTGTCCGGCGGGGCGACCCTACCCCAGGTCGTGCGCAAGACCTCGCACGAGAACCTGTTCTTCATCTCCTGCGGACCTCTGCCGCCCAACCCGGCGGAGCTGTGGGGAGGAGAGCGTCTGCGCGAGACCCTGCATCACGCTCTGCAGGAGTTCGACCACATCGTCATCGACGGCCCGCCCGTGCTCGGCTTCGCGGACGCTCCGCTTCTGGCAGCCACGGTCGGCAGCACCCTGTTCGTGCTGGAATCGCGCAACACCCGCCGGGCTCAGGCCAAGGGGGCGATGAAGCGTCTGTCGATGGTCCATGGCCAGGTGCTGGGCGTGGTTCTGACCAAGTTCAACGCCACCGCCACGCCGTATGGCGGCTACGACTACGCCTACGACTACACCTACGGGGCCGACCCCGACGTTCCGACCACGGACAAGAAGCCCAAGTGACCGGGGGCGGCCAGACCGCCGCTCCGTCGGCCGACCGATCGTCCGTGCGCGGACCGTCGGTCGGTAATTGGCTTGGCTATCTGCTGATTCCGGCCGCGATCTGGCTGGGTTGGCAGATCGTGGTGGCTCCGGTCGCGCAAAGAGCCCCGCCCGAGCTTGCGCTGCGCGCAGCCCCCTCCTCGCCCGCTGTCCTGGCTCGCTCGGCCGAAATCGAGCTGGCGGCCGGTCGACCGGACAATGCGCGCGATCTGGCCGCAGACGCCCTGACCCGCGCTCCGTTCACCATCAAGGCCCTGCGGACGCTCGGGTTGGTCACAGCGGCGGAAGGTGACGTCGTCGCTGCCGACGACATCCTGACCCTGGCAGGGAACTGGAGTCTTCGGGACACGCCCAGCCACGGCTGGCTGGTCGACCGGCGGCTCCGCGTCGGTGACTACGCCTCGTCCTTCGCCCACGCTGACGCGCTCGCGCGGCGAGGCGTTGCGCAGGCCGAAGTCTTCAATCTGCTGATGACCGCAGCGAGCCAGGACCCCCGCGCCCTGGCCCCGCTTCGAAACCTTCTGGCCACAGCACCGCCTTGGGATCGTGAGTTCTTTAACGCCCTCCAGCGCCGTCCGGGCACCGAATCCCTGACCGCCACGCTCGTGGCAGGTCTGGAACAGACACCTGGGCGGCTGAGCGATTCGGAATTGGCCGAGATTTACGACCTGTGGGTGCGCCAGAATCAGTTCGAGGCCATAGCCGTCCTGCGTACGGCCATCGCAAGGCCGCCTGTGACCCGGTTCGTGGTCGGCGGCGACTTTTCGCCCGGAACCGAGATCAAGCCTTTCGCGATGACGCTGCTTTCGACCGCTGGACTGTCGGCAGAGGTGATTGAAGACGAGATCCGCACCGGCAATCAGGCCCTGCGCGTGACCTATGACGGATTCGGCTCCGGTGCTGCGGTCGAGCAGCTTCTGCTGCTGTCTCCTGGCGCCTATCGCCTGACGAGCCAGTATCGACTCGAGTCCGGTGGGCCCGATTCTCGGCTGTCGTGGCAGATCCGCTGCGTTGAACGTCCGCAGCCCCTCGCCGATCAGCGGATTGTCGTGGCCGGTACCCAGGCCTCAGGCTGGACCGCCCTTGAGTCCGAATTCACCGTGCCAAATGCTGGCTGCACGGCCCAATGGCTTCGGCTCGTAACCCGCCCAGGTGACCGCAGAACCGCTGTCGCCGTTTGGCTGGACGATGTCATGGTCGCTCGCAGCCGGGTGCCATAGGCAGCGGACTTTTCCGCACTGCGGCAATTTTCCTTGCTTTGGAAACTGTGCCGGATTAGAAGAGTTCTAGATTGGTGCGCGGGTAACAGCTCGCGGCTCTTAAGCTAAGGGGATTATCATGCGTAAGTCCGTCGTTGCCGTTGCCGCTGGCCTGTTGCTCGTTGCCGGCCAAGCCGCCGCCGCTGGCGCTTCCACCACCGTTCGCGTGGGTGACCGTATCGGCGCGACCGCCGATGCTTCCAGCGAATTCGCTGGCATTCCGCTGCCCGTTCTGCTGATCGGCGGCGCTGTCCTGATCGGCACCATCGCCGTCGTTTCCGACGACGACGCTGAAAGCGCCTAAGATTTTCGACATCGCGGCCCATTAGGTCGCGGTTTGGCTGACAATAAGCCGGATGCAGGACTGATCGTCTTGCATCCGGTTTTTTGCGTTCAGTACCTGGCCAGATCGCCATTCGGCAGCCGGCCCCGAATCGTCGAATAGTGCGGGTCAGTTCCGCCCGAGGCGACCGGCATGTTCGACCAGAAATCCATCCTCATCACCGGCGGCTCCGGCTCGTTCGGCAAGATGTATGTCCGCCGTATTCTGCAGACCTATCGCCCGCGTCGGCTGATCGTCTATTCGCGCGACGAGCTGAAGCAGTTCGAGATGCAGCAGGCGTTCAACGACCCCTGCATGCGCTATTTTCTGGGCGATGTGCGTGACAAGGAACGCCTGATCCAGGCGACACGCGACGTCGACTTCATCATCCATGCCGCGGCCATGAAGCAGGTGCCGGCATCGGAATACAATCCGACCGAATGTATCCGCACCAACGTCAACGGCGCTGAAAACGTCATTGCCGCCGCCCTGGAAAACAACGTCGACCGGGTCATCGCCCTGTCCACCGACAAGGCGGCCAATCCGATCAATCTGTACGGAGCCACCAAGCTCTGCTCGGACAAGCTGTTTGTCGCCGCCAACAACATGGCCGGAGGGCGCCAGACGCGCTTCTCGGTTGTGCGCTATGGCAATGTGGTGGGCTCGCGGGGCTCGGTCGTGCCCTTCTTCGCGAAACTGATCGCCGATGGAGCCCCTTCCCTGCCCATCACAGATCCGCGGATGACGCGCTTCTGGATCTCGCTGGAACAGGGCGTCGACTTCGTGCTGAAGAATTTCGAACGGATGCGCGGCGGCGAGATCTTTATTCCCCGCATCCCCACCGTCCGGATCCTGGATTTGGCCGAGGCCATGGCACCGGACCATCCCACCCATGTGATCGGCATCCGACCCGGCGAGAAGCTGCACGAGATCATGTGCCCGGCCGACGATTCCCACCTGACCTATGGCTTCGACGACCACTATGTGATCGCGCCGTCCATCCGCTTCTTCCATGCTGACATGGACTATTCGGTCAATGCCCTGGGCGAGCGGGGCACGCTTGTGCCGTCCGGGTTCGAATATAACTCCGGCACCAATCCGGAGGTTCTGGACGTCGAGACGCTGAGGGCCTTCAACGCACAGGCGGGTAGCTAGGCCCTACTCCAGCAGTGACCAGTTCATCGGCGTGCCCTTGGCCGCTGGCACGCGCAGTCGCCGACCCAGCAGCTCGCGGTAATGGCGCGGGTGCAGCCCTTCACCGGGGCGTACCGATCTCAGATTGTCCGGCGTAAGCGCCTCACCCGCCGCGACGTCTGCGGCGATGAACAACGACCGGCCATAGCGCGCATTGGAGGCGGCCTGCCCCCTGGGGCCATAGCGCACCTGACCCAATGCGGCCTCGGCCACGCGCACCCCGTCAACCAGGGTGGAGAATTCCTCTGGCGTCAGGGAAAAACTGGCGTCCGGCCCGCCGATGGCCCTGTCGAGGATGAAGTGTTTCTCGATCATACAGGCACCCAGGGCCACTGCCGCGATCGCCACCGCCGGATTGGTCGTATGGTCCGACAGGCCAGCTTTGCAGCCGAAGGTCTCGGCCAGGCTGGGAATGGTCCGCAAATCCGCATCTGCCGGATCTGCCGGATAGGCCGAGGTGCATTTCAACAGAGTGATGTCCTCGGCCCCCATCCGCCGGCAGGCCGACACCGCTTCCTCGATCTGACCCAGGCCCGCTATGCCGGTCGATATCACCATCGGCCGCCCCTTGGACGCCGCATGCTCGATCAGGGGGATGTCGTCGATCTCGAACGAGGCGATCTTGAACATCGGCACGCCCAGGCCGTCCAGAAAGTCTACCGCCGTCGCGTCGAAGGGCGAGGAAAAGAAGGCCAGACCGTTGCGCTCGGCCTCTGCCTGGATCGGCGCATGCCATTCCCACGGCGTCATCGCCTCTGCATACAGATCATGCAGGGTCCGTCCGTCCCACAAGGTGCCGCCACCGATGCGAAACGAGGGGCTGTCGCAGTCCAGGGTGATCGTGTCGGGCGTATAGGTCTGCAGCTTGATCGCATCCGCGCCAGCGGCCGCCGCCGCCCGCACCGTGTCCAGGCAGACCTCCAGCGACCCTCCGTGATTGGCCGACAGTTCGGCGACCATGAAGACGCGGTCGGGCCAGGCGAAGCTCATACGGCGGCCTCCTCGAACACGACCGGGGCCAGGCGCTGGCGATCATCGGCCCACCCTTCAGCGAACCGGGCCAGGGCCACGATGTCTTTCATCTCGCCGTCCTTCCGGTAGTGGCGGACAAATCGCCCCTCCTCGACGAAGCCGAACCGGTGATGCAGCCGGATCACCGCCGCATTGAACACAAAGACCTCGCAGCACAGCTTTTCGAGCCCAAGCGGACCGAAGACCTCGTCCAGGGCCAGATACTCCATCGCCGCTCCAGAGCCCCGCGGGGCGTCGGCCTCGCCCAGATAAAAGGCCCAGGTGCAACGTCCATGCTCGCGCCGGATGTCGGTGAAGGAGACAAAGCCGATGGGCCGTCCCTGATGCTCGAAGATGCGATAAGCCGCCCGCTCGTCCGCCAGGGCCCGCTCCAGCCAGAGGGCGTGTTCGGCAGGGGCAATGACGTGGTCGGTGTACATATTGGCCCGCACCCGGTCCTGGTTGCGCCAGGCCAGAACGCGATCGCCATCGGCGAGGGTCAGGGGCTTGAGGGCGCAGTCGGCCAGACGGGGCAAGGCGAAATCCTTTCGGCGGTCACCGCCTCGCGCATTGAATCCCGCCAGGGTTAACGAAGCGTGGGGACTGCCTCTGTCAGCCGGTCCAGCAGGCGATCGACACCGCCACCATCGACGGCCTGCTGGGCGCGTGCGGTGATGCCAGCGCGCCGCGCCGAGGGGGCCAGGGCCACCACCGCGCGCGCAACCTGCTGGTCCAGGTCCGGATCGTCCCACGCCCCGGCCGCCTCGAAGCCGGCCAGCGAGGGCCACAGCGCCAGGTTGGCCGCCTGGTTTGCTGCCACAGCGATCATCACCGTCGGCGTTCCGCAGGCCGCCAGCTCGAAGATCGTCTGACCTCCCGCACTGATGGCCAGATCGGCCTGGGCCATCAATCGCGCGACTGCGGCGGCGTCACGATCCAGGTAGGCTATCACGCCGGGCTCCGCCGGTGCAGGCCCCAAGACGTCGATGGCCGCCTCCGGCAGGAGGCGGCGCACGACAGAGACCACCCGTGCGCTCAGACTGCGGACATCTGTCCCGCCCAGGCTCACCAGCACTCGCCGTACTTGGTCCGACACCGCCGTGCGTTTCGGCACAATCCTGAAGGCCGGTCTCAGCGGTTGCCAGCGCGGCCCCATCAGCCATTCGGCCGCTCCCGCCCGGTCCGCCCTCTGCACGGCGGGGCTGACCACCAGCCCGCCCGGATAGGCCAGAGAGCCCAGATCATCGATGAAGACGGTCTGCTGCGCGCGGCCCAGCACACCCTCGGCCAGATCCTGTGAAAGCGCATAGGAATCGACCAGGGCGACTTCATCTGGCGCGATGTCGGGCAGAGGGCCGCTCTGCCAGGGCTGTCGCCGCACCGGACCTGTCTCCGCCGCCACACCGGCTGCCCGATCGTCTCCGTCTAGGATCCAGCGCACCTCACCGCCCCGTGCGCGCCACCCCTGGCCATAGGCTGAGCAGCGCACGACATGACCCAGGCCCCGCGCTGCGTCCCCCTCGGTCAGGATGACCAGGCATGGCAGCCGGCTCACGCCCCGGTCTTCCGCCACTGGTGTTTCAGTTCGGCCAGCCGCCAGTCCGCCTCGGTGTCGATATCCTGCGACTCCATGGGGTCCAGGACCAGGGTTCCGGCCCGCCCCGCGAACACCGATGCCCGCGACAGCCAGGTCGCCGCCGAAGCCCAGTAGAACTGACCCGCATCATGATAGGCCGGCTCCAGGTCCTGAGACCGGCTGGCATAGTGTTCGGGATGCAGCATGCTGGCCATGCCGTCCGCGTCGCGTCGCAAGGCCCGCTGAACCGGGGCCGGGAAGGCGACCAGAGCAAAGACACTGTCGAAACGGCCCGAGGCGAACATCTGTGCCCCCTCGGCCAGTCGCGCGGCCGTCAGCAGAGGTGCGGTGGGCAGGATGCAGCAGACCGCGTCGAAGGTCTGCCCCTTGTCGGCGTAGGCGCCGACCACCTCGGCCATCACCTCGACCAGGGTGGCGTGATCCCCCGATGTGGCCGGGCTGCGCCGGAAGGGCACCGACGCCCCCTCCTCTTCGGCCACTGCCGCAATCTCGGCGTCATCGGTCGAGACCATGACGGCGTCGAACAGGCCGCTGTCCAGGGCTGCGGCGATCGACCAGCCGATGATCGGCCGCCCGGCGAAGTGGCGAATGTTCTTGCGTGGAAACCGCTTGCTGCCGCCCCGGGCGGGAATGATGGCCAGCCGCTTCATGCCAGGGCCCGGACGGCAGCGATCACCTGGGCTACGTCGTCATCGGTCATGGCCGCATAGAGCGGCAGGGACAGGGCCTGGCAGTAATAGGCCTCGGCATTGGGGAAGGCAGCGGGATCAGTGGCCAGATGCTCTCTGTACCAGGGCTGTCGCGTCACGGGGATGTAGTGGACCTGACTGCCGATGCCCCTGGCCGCCAGGGTGGCCATCACCTCGGCCCTCGTCTGGCCCAGCGCCTCGAAATCGAACTGCGTGGTGAAGAGATGCCAGCCGATGCGCCGGTCGCCGGCGTCGGGCGGCAGGGTCAGCCAGTCCAGGCCCGCAAAGGCCCGGCGATAGTCGGCCACGATAGCCAGCCGCCGGTCGATGAAGCCATCCAGCTTCTTCAACTGGCTGGAGCCCAGCGCCGCCTGGATGTCCGTCATTCGATAGTTCAGGCCCATCGCCTGCTGTTCGTACCACCAGGGTCCCGGCTGGTCCGCCAGCCGCGTCGGATCGCGCGTAATGCCGTGGGACCGCAGCATCCGCAGTCGCTCATAAAGTTCGGCATCATTGGTGGTGATCGCCCCCCCCTCTCCCGTCGTCATCGTCTTGACCGGGTGGAAGGAGAAGACGGTCAGGTCCGCATGGAGCCCGTTTCCGACCCGCCCGCCGCCGGCATACTCCGAACCTATGGCATGGGCGGCGTCCTCGACGATCTTCAGCCCGTGGTCGCCGGCCAGCGCCTTCAGCGGTGTCATGTCGGCGGGCAGACCCGCGAAATGGACCGGGGCCAGCAGGCGGGTGGCGGGCGTGATCGCCGCCGCCACTGCCGACGGCGACAGGGTCAGGGTGTCCGGGTCGATATCGGCAAAGACCGGCGTCAATCCGACCTGGACCATGGTGTTGGACGTGGCGACGAAGGTGATGGGGCTGGTGATCGCCTCGCCTGACCCCAGGTCCAGAGCCATCATCGACAGGTGCAGACCGGCCGTCGCGCTGGACACCGCCACGGCATGGCGAGCCCCGACATAGTCGGCGATCTCACGCTCGAAGGCGTCGGTTGCCGGGCCCTGGGTCAGCATGGGCGCACGCAGGGCGGCCAGGACCGCCGCCTCGTCCTCGGCATCGATCCATTGGCGGCCATAGGGAATCTGGGTCACGCGCGCTTGGGTCCGATCAGACGGTTTCTGGGGGCAGCCTATCGTGAGTCGCACCGGTCGTTTCACTGGCCTTCCCGGCCCGCTCGTCTAGGATCGTCGCCAGCACGAGAGGCCGTTCAGCGGCCCGGATCTTCTTGGGGCAGGCCGATGGGCGAACCGATCCAATCCATCTTGATCGTTGGCGGCGGCACGGCCGGCTGGATGGCGGCGGCGGCCTTGAAGCGCGCGGCCGGGCCCCATGTCCAGGTGCAGCTGGTGGAGTCGGACGACATCGGCATCGTCGGCGTGGGCGAGGCCACCGTGCCGCCGATCCGCGACTTCAATGCCATGATCGAACTGGACGAGGCCGAGTTCATGCGCGAGACCCGCGCCAGTCTGAAACTGGGCATCCAGTTCAACGGCTGGGGCGGGGCCGACTCTGCCTATTTCCATCCCTTTGGCACCTTCGGAGCCGGACCAACGCTGGGGGACTTCCACCACATCTGGTTCAACCTGCATCGGCAGGGCCAGCTCAAGGGGCAGTTGGGCGGCGACCTGCACGATCATGCCATCTGCACCCAGGCAGCGCGTCGCGGCCGGGTCGGCCAGCGTGATCCCGATCCGCGCCGCGCCCCGTTGAACAGCCTGTTCACCGCCTATCACTTCGATGCCGGCCTCTATGCCCGCTACCTCCGCCGCGTCTGCGAGAGCCGAGGCGTCCAGCGGCTGGAAGGACAGGTGGTCGAGGTGCAGCAACGCCCCTCCGACGGCTTTGTCAGCGGGGTCAGGCTGGACGATGGCCGGGTGCTGGAGGCGGACCTGTTCATCGACTGCACCGGCTTTCGCGGCCTGTTGATCGAAGGCGCGCTGAAGGCGGGGTATGAGGACTGGTCCCATTGGCTTCCGATGAACCGGGCCATGGCCGTGCCCTGTGCCCGAACCGGCCCCCTGACCCCCTACACCACGGCCACAGCGCGGGCGGCCGGATGGCAGTGGCGCATCGGCCTGCAGCACCGCACCGGCAACGGCTATGTCTATTGCAGCGACCACATCACCGACGACGAGGCGCGAGAGACCCTGCTGGCCAATCTGGATGGAGAGGCCCTGGCCGAACCCCGGCCCCTGCGGTTCGTGACCGGTCGGCGAAAGACCTATTGGGACAAGAACGTCGTGTCGCTGGGCCTGTCGTCAGGCTTCATCGAACCGCTGGAATCGACCAGCATCCATCTGGTTCAGTCCGGCATCTACAAGCTGTTGCAGCATTTCCCGGACCGGGATTTCAGCCCCGCCAACACCGCTGCCTATAACCGGCGCCTGGGGCGCGAGGTGGAGCTGATCCGCGATTTCGTGATCCTGCACTATCACGCGACCACCCGCGACGACACGCCGTTCTGGCGGCGGGCGGCGGCGATGGCCATCCCCGACAGCCTGGCCGAGAGGGTAGAAGCCTTCCGCGACCGGGGCCTACTGTTCCAGGTCGGGGCCGACGAGTATTTCAGCATGGGCTCGTGGCTGGCCGTCATGGTCGGACAGGGGATCGTGCCGCGCTCCGGCAATCCGCTCTATGCCCTGGGCGACGCAGCCCGCTCTGCCGCCGGCATGACCGCCTTTGCCCAGCGGGTGGCCCAGATGGCGGACGCCCTGCCCGAGCACGAGGCCTTCCTGAAGTCCCGCAACATGTGGGCCCCGGACAGCACTGCGGCGGCGGCCTGATCGACCGCCGCCGCAGGATTTCCGTCGACCCCTAAAGGTCAGTGGCCGCCGGGCGTACCCACCACGACGTCGCCGCGCACCTTGGCCCGCGAAGCGAAGAAGGCGAACACGACCAGGATCAAATAGCCGGCCAGCGGCACGAAGAAGACCGGGTTCAGCGTGGGCGAGGTATCGGCGATATGGCCTGCGATCGGCGGCAGGATGGCCCCGCCGATGATGCCGAAGACCAGCAGACCCGACGTCGCCGGGATCGGCGCGGTCGACCGCTCCAGCGTCAGGGTGAAGATGGTCGGGAACATGATCGAGTTGAAGAAGCCGATCGCGATGGCCGCATAGGCGGCGGTCGGTCCCGTCGTCTGGGTGACGACCAGGCAGAGGGTCGCGGCGACCGCCGTATTGACGATCAGGATGGTGCTGGCGCGGATCGAGGTCAGCATCAACAGACCGCCGACCAGACGGCCCACCATGGCCCCGCCCCAGTAATAGGCGACCATGCTGCCGGCGGTGGCCAGCGGCACGTTCAGGATTTCGGGGCTGTGCAGGAAGTTGGTCAGCAGATCACCGATCGTCACTTCCGATCCGACGTAGAAGAAGATCGCCAGGGCCCCGAACACGGCCCAGGGCGACTTCAGCGCCACCAGGGGCGACATCCGGTCTTCGGCAGTCGGCACGGGGGCAGCGTTGTTGATGGTCTTGCGCGCGGTGAAGATGAAGCCCGCGACGACGGCGAAGAACACGCCCACGGCCAGGAAGGCCATGTCGATGCTGCGCAGGGATTCTGCCCGCGTGGCGGGATCAGAAATCACGGCGTCGGCCGCGAACACGCCACCGGTCAGCAGGATCGGCGCGGCGATCAACGGGCCCAGGGTGGTGCCGAGCGAGTTGAAGAACTGCGAGAAGTTCAGGCGGGCGTGCGAGCTCTTGGCCGAGCCGAGCGCCGCGACCAGCGGGTTGGCCCCGACCTGCAGCAGGGTCACGCCCGAGGCGATCACGAACAGGGCGATCAGCACGCCGGGATACCAGTCGACGATGGTGGCGATCGGCACGATCAGACAGCCCAGCACCATGGTCACCAGGGCCACGATGATGGCGCGGCTATAGCCCAGACGACCCAGGATGGCCGCGGCCGGGATCGAAGCGATGCCATAGGCGATGAACCAAGCGAAGGTGGTCAGGGTCGCTTCGGCATAGCTGAGCTCGAACACCCGGCGGACGGCGGCAATCAGCGGCCCGATCAGCGAGGTGACGAAACCCCAGGCAAAGAACAGGGTGGTGACATAGGCGAAGGCAAGGCCCGTGCCTTTGACAGGCGCCGCCTGCGGCGGCGTTGGCGTGGTCTGACTCATTTGGCTCCCCGAAACGGAACGCTGCACTCTTTTGGCGCGCGAACTCTGGTCGGCCTTGGTTCCACGGCAAATCCATGCGCGTAAAGCCTATTTTCGATGGCCGTAACGAAAAGTGGCCGGACGGGGGCCATAAGGCACCTGTCCGGCCGAAGTCGAAGGGCCACGCCGGGGGACGGCGGGCCGCTTCTTCAGGAGATCAGTAGCGGAAGTTCACGCCGAACAGGAAAGTCCGGCCATATTCCTGGTAGATGATGGTCTGGCGCTCATCCCCGTTCACATTGTTGGTGAACGGCTCGTCGGTCAGGTTGTTGACCTGAGCCAGGACGGACAGGCCTTCCAGAGGACCGGACTGGAACTGATAGCCGATCTGGGCGTCGATGATCGATTCCTCGACCACGTTCTGGAAGCCGCGCTGGCCACCGAACACCGCCACTTCGCCGACGAAGTCGGAGCGATAGCGGTTGCTGACGCGCGCCTGGAACCCGTCCTTCTCGTAATAGAGGGTCAGGTTGGCCACCGTTTCCGACAGGCCCGGAATGGGCTCGGACGGATTGCCCGGGTTGGGCTCGATGTCGCTCTCGGTCGAAGAGATCGAGAAGATGCCGCCGAACCCGTCGAGAGCCGGATGGATCAGGTCGAACGGGGTCGAGACCGAGAACTCGACGCCCTGGATGGAGCCGCCGTTGCCGTTCTGGGGCGAGGTGACCAGACCGTCGTTGGTGACCGCCACCGGGCCGCCCGTCGGGAAGCCGGTGAAGTCGAACGGCACGCTCTGATCGAACACATAGGTGTCCAGATCCTTGTAGAAGGCCGCGATCGAGAAATAGGCCGCACGTCCGAAATAGCGCTCGTACGAGACGTCGAACACATTGGCGATCCAGGGCCGCAGCTCGGGGTTGCCGCCGCCACCGCTCCAGGGCGAGTTCGGCGCCCCGACGACGTTGTTGGCATTGTTGAAGTTGTAGGTCTTGGACGCACGCATCTGGTCCATGCGCGGCCGGGCAAAGGTGCGCGACGCCGCCAGACGGATGTACTGGCTGTCGGCCACTTCGAAGATCAGGTTCGACGACGGATAGATCTCGACATAGCTGTCCCCGCCCGTAATCGGGGTCACCAGGCCGGTGCCGTTACCGCCCGTGGCCGCAAAACCGTCCGAGGACTGGTCGGTATAGACCACCTGGAAGCCGACGTTGCCGGTGACGGGCACAGCGCCCCACTGGGTGTCGATGTCGGCCTTGACGAAGGCCGTGGCGACCTTCTCGTTCACCGACCAGCTACCGGCCACGACGCCGGCGTCATCGTTGGCAACGCGGTTGTAGATGCCGCTGTTGACCAGACCGCTGACGTCATAGCTCAGGATGCCGCCGTCGATGCCGACGAAATCCAGCGACGTCGGCTCCAGCAGGAACTCATCCGGCACGCGCACACTGCCCGGCGAGGCGGCCAGGATCAGATAATACTGCTCATTGGTCAGCGATTTCTCGCGCTCGCTCAGATACAGCCCGCCCTCGATGCCGC
Organism: Brevundimonas vitisensis; assembly: GCF_016656965.1. NCBI lineage: Bacteria > Pseudomonadati > Pseudomonadota > Alphaproteobacteria > Caulobacterales > Caulobacteraceae > Brevundimonas > Brevundimonas vitis. Next base: position 2,556,780 of record NZ_CP067977.1, on the reverse strand, counting down.
TGAAGATGCCGTAGTCGATGTCGGCGTCGATCGAGAAGCGCGCCGCGATCAGCTCATCTTCGGTCGAGGGGCTGTTCAGATACCCGTCCTGACCATTGGGAGCCAGGGTGCCGCCCCAGCCCTGAGGGCTGGTCAGGCGGATCAGGTTCGGGTCCGAATAGTCCAGCGCCGTGGTGAAACGCGGGAACTCGCCGGGACGCAGGTCGAAGCCCAGGGTGTCGAGGGCGCCGTCGATGTTGCGGCCCGTGCCGGCCAGGGTTTCATAGCGGTCGAAATTACGCTCGGCGTGCGACCAGCTGAGGTCGGCTTCCAGCGTCATCGTATCGCTGAGATCGTACTGGGTGTTGAAGCCCAGGGCGTTGATCTCGGCGTCGAACGCGAACTCATAGTTCTGGACGATGGCCTTCACATTGCTGAAGGCCCCCTGGGTGATTAGGCCGTCCTCAACCGTATAGCCGGGCTGCAGCTGCGGGCCGGGACGGCAGGTCGCGACGGGCCCAGGGCAGGTGCCGGCGCTGCCACCCCACCACAGCGGAGCCTCGAGCCCGCGCAGAAGCTGGGTGTTGTCGAAGGTCGAGTGATAGGCATCGATGACCGTGCGGCTGCGGTCGTTCGGCCGGAACTCCAGCACGCCCATGAAGGCATCGCGCTGCAGGTCGCCGGACATCACCCGGAACTCGGCGCCGCCCAGCACCAGATTGCCGTCGGCAGCATTCGGATAGGGAGGGCCCCAGGCGCGGAATTGGGTGGCCTGATACGGCGATCCGGTGTGGGCATAACCCAGCGCCAGACCGATCGTGCCGTCTGCGAACTGGTCGATATAGGAAATGCTGTAGCGTTCGCCCGTGTCCTCGGACCCGGCGTTCAGAGCGCCCTTGTCGTTGACTTCCCAGCGATAGTTCATCGCCAGGGCACGACGCCCATAGGCCAGCGGACGCACGGTCTGCAGGTCGACGGTGCCCGCCAGACCCTGGCCCGTCAGGGTGGCGTCGGGGGTCTTGTAAACGACCACGCCGCTCAGCAGCTCGGACGGATACTGGTCGAATTCGACGCCGCGGTTATCGCCGCTGGACACCTGCTCGCGACCGTTCAGCAGAGCCGTGGTGAAGTCGGGACCCAGGCCCCGGACACTGACCACCTGGCTGCGGCCGTCCAGGCGTTGCGACGCCAGGCCCGGCAGTCGCGCTAGAGACTCGGCGATGGACACGTCCGGCAGCTTGCCGATGTCCTCGGCGGTGATGACCTCGACGATGGAGGTGTTGTCGCGCTTGGCCGCGATGGAGTTTTCCAGCGAGGCGCGAATGCCGGTCACGATCAGTTCGTCGACCTCGGTCGCCTCGGGCTCCGGCTCTTCCGCCGTCTGAGCGTGGGCTCCGCCTGCAAATGCCAGCATCAGCACGGCGCAAGCGGCGCCGCCCGTCATCAGGCGCGCACGACGCGTCAGTGTGTTGGCCGAAGCCATGGATTGTCTCATCTCGTCCTCCCTGGGCCGTCGCTTTCTGTCGAAGCGATCCGATGCCGTCGCAAACTTATGCAAACTTCTTCGACTGTTGCAACTCCTTAATGCATGGGGCTGAAGCGAGGCGGCTGAAATAAGGCGGACAAAACGCCGCAATGACGCGCCGCAACATAGGCCTGCGGCGCTTGCAGTCAGGCAATCATGGCATAATCCGGACGGTTGACAGTGCTCAGTTTGACTGCAAAAACTTGCAAATCGATCCGACAGGCACGCATCTGTTTGGACGCCACAGGGATGGATGCATATGGCCTGGATCAGGACAGCCACGGCATGGGCAGGTTTGGGCCTGGCCCTTACCCTCGCCACGGGCACGCCAGCTCAGGCCCAGGTCCAGCAGAGCGCTGACTTTCGTCAGCGTCCGCCAGAGGACGAGGTGATCTATTTCGTTCTGCCCGACCGCTTCCGAAACGGGGATTCAGCCAACGACCGAGGCGGACTGGCGGGCGATCGGCTGGCGACGGGCTATGATCCCACCGACCGCGGCTTCTATCACGGCGGCGACCTGAAAGGGCTGATCGAGGGGCTGGACTATATCCAGGGGCTGGGTGTCACGGCTCTGTGGATCGCGCCGATCTTCGCCAACAAGCCGGTGCAGGGCCCGCCTGGGCATGAGAGCGCGGCCTATCACGGCTATTGGATCACCGACTTCACGCGGGTCGACCCGCATTTCGGGACCAATGACGATTTCCGCGCCCTGGTCGAAGCGGCCCATGCGCGGGGCATCAAGGTCTATATCGACATCGTCATCAACCACACGGCCGATGTGATCCGCTATCGGGAATGCCCCGGTTTCACATGTGCCTATCGCAGCCGCGCCGATCATGCCGACCCCGCCTATACGGCCTATGTCTCGGCAGGTGAGGCGGACATCAAGGTGCCAGCCTGGCTTAACGATCCGGCCCGCTACCACAATCGCGGCAACAGCGATTGGTATGGCGAAAGCGCGCTGGACGGCGACTTTGCCGGCCTGGACGACGTGGCGACCGAGGACCCCGTGGTGATCCAGGGGTTCATCGACGTCTATGGGGCGTGGATCGACGACTATGGCATCGACGGCTATCGGATCGACACGGCCAAACATGTGAACCCGGAGTTCTGGCAGGCCTTCGTCCCGGCCATGATGGAAAGAGCCCGGGCACGCGGGATCCCGAACTTCCATATCTTTGGCGAGGTCTACAGTTTCGACCCGGCGCAGCTGGCGCGGCACACCCACGTCGATCGCCTGCCGACCGTTCTCGACTTCGCCGTTCAGCGGGCGATCCAGGACATGATCGCCGGGACCGAGGGGCCGGATCGGTTGGAGGCTGTGCTCGCCGCCGACGCCGTATACGCCGGTGGACCCGCTACCGCCCTTCGCCTGCCGACCTTCAACGGCAACCACGACATGGGCCGGATCGGACGGTTGATCCTGAATGCCCGACCCGACATCGGCGACGAGGAGCTTCTGGCCCGCACGACCCTCGCCCATGCCCTGCTGCTGACCGGCCGGGGTCCGCCGGTCATCTATTACGGCGACGAGCAGGGCTTCACCGGCGACGGCGACGACAAGGCCTCGCGTCAGGACATGTTCGAGACCCGTGTCCCCGACTATGCGGACGACCGCCGTATCGGCAGCGCAGACGAAGCGTTCGATACCGAGGCCACTCTCTATGGCCGCATTGCCGCCCTGGCCCGCATTCGGGCTGGCGACGAACGTCTGCGCCGCGGCGACAGCCTGATCCGCCGTGCCGATCAGGATCCCGGCCTGCTGGCCATCTCGCGCTTGATCCCCGGACAGCCGGGCGAAACCCTGGTGGTGTTCAATACCGGAAGCGTACCGATCACCGCCAACCTCGTGGTAGAGTCGGGCTCGCGCGATTGGCGGGGCGTGCACGGATCCTGTCCGACGCAGGCCAGCCGACCGGGCGTGGTCACCGTGACGGTGCCGCCGCTCGACTACATGATCTGTGTTGCGGAAGGTGCGCGTTGAACGTCCAGACCCTGGCCCCCATTGCGGTCGAAGCCATGATCGATCCCGTCCTTGATGCCGACTGGTGGAAGGGTGCGGTCCTGTATCAGGTCTATCCGCGCAGCTTTGCCGATTCCAACGGCGACGGCATCGGCGACCTGGCGGGCATCACCGACCATCTGGATCACATCGCTTCGCTCGGCGTGGACGGCATCTGGCTGTCGCCCTTCTTCACCTCCCCGATGAAGGATTTCGGCTACGACGTGGCCGACTACTGCGGGGTCGATCCGATCTTCGGAACCCTGGACGACTTCGACCGGCTGATCGCGCGGGCCCACGCCCTGGGCCTGAGGGTCGTCATCGATCAGGTGTATTCCCACACCTCCGATGAGCATCCCTGGTTCATCGAGAGCCGCCAGAGCCGAAGCGCGCCGCGCGCCGACTGGTATGTCTGGGCCGACGCCAAGCCGGACGGCTCGCCGCCCTCGAACTGGCAGTCGGTCTTTGGCGGCCCGGCCTGGACCTGGGATGCCCGTCGCGGCCAGTACTATATGCACAACTTCCTGGCGTCCCAGCCGCAGCTGAACGTCCGCAACCCCGAGGTTCAGGCCGCCCTGCTGGACGCGGCACGCTTCTGGCTGGACCGGGGTGTCGACGGCTTCCGGCTGGACGCGATCAACTTCGCCATCCACGACCCTTCGCTGCGGGACAATCCGCCGATGCCCCCCGGCGTGGGCAAGCGGACCCGGCCCTTCGACTTTCAGGACAAGATCTACAACCAGTCCCACCCCGACATCCTGGCCTTCCTCAGCCGGATCCGGGCCGTGACCGACAGCTATGGCGACCGCTTCACCGTCGCCGAGGTGGGCGGCGAGCACGCCGACCGCGAGATGCAGCTGTTCACCGCCGGCGATGATCGCCTGCACAGCGCCTATGGCTTCCTCTATCTGTATGCGCCCCGCCTCCTGACCGATCTGGTGCGCCAGGGCGAGGGCATGTGGCCGGACCGCCAGGGCGAAGGCTGGCCGTCCTGGACCTTCTCGAACCACGATGCCCCGCGCGCCGTCTCGCGCTGGGCCGAGGGTCGCGACCCCCGTGCTCTGGCCGAGATGATGATGCTGCTGCTGATGACCTTGCGCGGCAACGCCTTCGTCTATCAGGGCGAGGAGCTGGGCCTGCCCCAGGCCCATGTCCCGTTCGAGCGGCTGCAGGACCCCGAGGCCATCGCCAACTGGCCCCAGACCCTGGGCCGCGACGGAGCGCGCACCCCCATGCCCTGGCATGCGGACCAGCCGAACGCGGGCTTCTCGGCCGTCGAACCCTGGCTGCCCGTCGATCCACGCCACCTGCCCCTGGCCGTCGATGCGCAGGAAGCGGACGCCGCCTCCATGCTGCATGCGGCGCGCCGCCTGATCCGGCTGCGTCAGGACCACCCGGCGCTGCGGACCGGATCGATGACCCTGCTGGACACGACCGATCCACTGCTGGCCTTCGTGCGAGATGTCCCGGGCGAGAGGCTGATGGCGGTGTTCAATCTGGGCCATGAGGCCACGGCGTGGGCCCAGCCGGACGGCTGGCGCGTGATTGAGGCGGTCAATCTGGACGGGCCTGTCGCAGGGGAGCTGCCGCCGCTGGCGGGGCTGCTTCTGACGGCGACGTCGTGAGCCGGATAGCCTCCATGAATCCTCCCCCGAGTAGCGAAGCGAAACGGGGGTGGGGGACCGCCGCAGGCGGTGGAGGGGGCAAAACTACGCACCGAGTCTGGGATCGCTCCCTCCACCACTTCGTGGTCCCCCTCCCCCGCGAAGACGCGAGGGAGGATAAATGGGTTTCAGCCCCCGCAGCTCTCGCGCACGATCAGGTCGGTGGGCACGCGCTCGGAGCGACCGGCAGCTGTGCCGCCGTGATCGATCAGCTTGGACACCATCAACCGTCCGGCCTTCATCGTGTCCTGGGCGATGGTCGACAGGGCCGGGCGGCTGTAGCGGCTGAAGGGGACGTTGTCGAAACCGATCACCGACACATCGCCAGGCACCGAGCGTCCGGCATGCAGCAGACCCCGCACGGCCCCCAAGGCGATCTGGTCGGAGGCACAGACCACACCGTCGAAATCCACCCCACGCCGGATCAGGGATTCGATCGAGGCCTCGGCCGATTCCACTTCGAAGTGGGCATCCACGATCAGTTCGGGCTCCACGCCCAGGCCCTGTGCGATCAGCGCCTCCTGATAGCCGCGATGCCGCTGCATCGATTCCGGCGGGTCGAGATCACCCAGGAAGACGATGCGCCTGCGTCCCAGACGCGCCAGATGCGCCGTCGCCCGGCGGCCGCCGTTGATGTTGTCCGATCCGATCGAGCAATAGGCCTGGTCCGGCAGTTCAGCGCCCCAGACCACAAAGCGCGCCTCGGTTTCGACCAGGCGGTTGAAGGCGGCGTGCAGGGTGCTCTGGCCCAGAAAGATCACCCCCTCGGCACGCGAGGTGGTCAGCGCCGCCGACAGGTCCTCATAGGTGGCCGGCGAAAGGTGACTGATGACCAGGTCACAGCCCCGCTCGCGCGCCGCCTCGCCGACCCCGGCCAGCAGCTCCAGGAAGAAGGGGTCCGACAGCCGTCCCTCGCGCCCCTGCGGCCTGGGCACCACCAGGGCAATCGTCGCCTCCGCCCCGATCGGGCCTGCGGGCATGGAGCGCCGGAACGGATAGTCGTGCTCGCGCGCCAGCTTCCAGATCAGCTGCTTGGTGCGCGCATTGACCGCCGGGCTGTCGTTCAGCGCGCGGGAGGCCGTCGCGATCGAAACCCCCGCCAGTTTGGCGATGTCTTCCAGGCGGGTGGTCTTGCGGCTCACGGGTTCGGGCGTCCGGCTCTGGCTGCTGATGTAAAATTTGCTGCAAAAATGTCACCTCCGTCATGCTCCCGGAACTCCGGGTTTGGCAAGCGGGAAAGCGTTGCTTTGGGAAGGATCGTCCGATGATCGAACGTCGCAGTCTGCTGGCCCTCGTGGGCGTTTCGGCCCTGGCCTTTGGTGCCCCGGCCGTGGCCCAGACAGCCCCGGCCGTGATCACGGCCCGTTCACCGGGCGGTGTGCTGGCGGTCCAGGTCATGACCGATGGCGATGGACGGCCCATGTATGCGGTCACCCGCCTGGGCCAGCCCGTCGTCACGGCATCAAAGCTGGGCTTCATCCTGACCGATGCCCCCAAGTTGGAGCGGGGCTTTGCCCTGGGCACGCCGGTCATCCGCACGGCCGACGACACCTGGGAACAGCCTTGGGGCGAGCGCCGCTTCATCCGCAATCACTTCACCGAACTGCGCGTGCCGATGACCGAGCGGTCCGGCCTGATGCGGCGGATGGACGTGGTGTTCCGCCTGTATGACGACGGCCTGGGCTTCCGATACGAATTCCCCGAGCAGGACGCGCTGAAGCAGCTGAAGATCGGCTCCGAGCTGACCGAGTTCACCCTGGCCGAGGACGGAGAAGCCTGGTGGATTCCGGCCTGGGAATGGAACCGCGAGGAATATCTCTATAACCGCACGCCCATCGGCGCGGTCGGCGCGGCCCAGACCCCGATGACGGTCCGCAACGCCAGCGGCCTTCACGTCTCGATCCATGAGGCGGCGCTGATCGACTATTCCGGCATGAACCTGTCGCGGGCCGAGGGCCGCCGGTTCCGCGCGGACCTGACGCCCGGCCTGTCCAGCGCCGCGGTCGAGATCGCGGCCCCCTGCACCACGCCCTGGCGCACCCTGCAGATCAGCGACACCGCCGCCGGTCTGGTGGAATCCAGCCTGATCCTGAACCTGAATGCGCCCAACAAGCTGGACGACGTCAGCTGGTTCAAGCCCATGAAATACATCGGCATCTGGTGGGAAATGCACCTGGAGTTGAAGTCCTGGAACAGCGGGCCCAAGCACGGGGCCACCACCGAAAACGCCATCAAACACATCGACTTTGCGGCCGAGCACGGCTTTGGCGGCGTGCTGATCGAGGGCTGGAACGTCGGCTGGGACGGCAACTGGTTCGGCACCGGCTGGGACTATTCCTTCACCCAGGCCTATCCGGATTTCGACATCGAGCGGGTCGCCGCTTATGCGAGGGACAAGGGTGTCGAGATCGTTGGCCACCACGAGACGGGCGGCAACGCCTTCCACTACGAACAGCAGCTGGACCCCGCCTTCGCCCAGATGCAGCGGTTCGGCTGGCACAGCGTCAAGACCGGCTATGTCGCTGATGCGGGCGGGGCCCAGGTGCGCGGGCCGGACGGGCGGGTCACCTTCGCCTGGCACGAAAGCCAGCCCATGGCCCAGCACCATGTCCGGGTGGTCGAGACCGCTGCGAAATACCAGGTCGCGGTCAATGCCCATGAGCCGTTCAAGGACACGGGCCTGCGCCGCACCTATCCGAACATGATCAGCCGCGAAGGTGCGCGGGGCATGGAGTTCAGCGCCTGGGGCCAGCCCGGCAATCCCCCCGAGCATGAGGCCAATCTGGTCTTCACCCGCCTGCTGGCCGGGCCGATGGACTATACGCCCGGCATCTTCGGCATGGAGACGCGCAGCCCCGACGGCATCGCCACCACCTGGGCCAAGCAGCTGGCCCTGTATGTCGTGATCTACAGCCCGATCCAGATGGCGGCGGACCTGCTGGAAAACTACGAGGCCAACCCGGCCCCGTTCCAGTTCATCAAGGACGTACCCGTCGACTGGGCCGACACCCGCGTCCTGAACGGCGAGATCGGCGATTACGTCACCATCGCCCGGAAGGACCGGAACTCCGACGTCTGGTGCCTGGGATCGCTGACCGACGAGCATCCGCGCGTGCTGTCGGCCTCACTGTCCTTCCTCGATCCGGGCCGCACCTATCGCGCCGAGATTTATCGCGACGCGCCAGACGCCGACTGGAAGACCAACCGCGAGGCCATCGTCATCGAGAGCCGCGACGTCACGGCCGCCGACACCCTGACCCTGACCCTGGCCCCCGGCGGCGGCCAGGCGATCCGCTTCGTGCCCAAGGGGCGGCGGCGTTGAGCGCTGGGCATTCCTTGTCTCCTCCCTGTTCGCGTGGCGGATGGGGAGGTGGCGCGGCGCGGCTTCGCGCCGTGACGAAGGGGGGCCTTCCGCCAGCGCGCAAGGTTGTGGAAAGCACCCCTCCACCGCTGCGCGGTCCCCTTCCCCACCGCTGCGCGGCAGGGAGGAGACGGCCATGACCACCCCATCGTCCCTGTCCCGGACTCCGCTGAAGTTCTGGGCCATCTGGAACATGTGCGTCGGCTTCTTCGGCATCCAGATCGGCTTCGGCCTTCAGAACGCCAATACCAGCCGGATCTTCCAGACCCTGGGGGCCGAGGTCGACAACCTGGCCATCCTGTGGATCGCCGCCCCGCTGACGGGGCTGATCGTCCAGCCGATCATCGGCCATTTCAGCGACAGGACCTGGACGCCCCTGGGCCGTCGCCGGCCCTATTTCCTGTTCGGGGCCATCGCCACGACCATCGCCCTGATCTTCATGCCCAATGCTCCGATCCTCTGGATGGCGGCGGCGACGCTGTGGATCATGGATGCGGCAATCAATGTCACCATGGAGCCGTTCCGCGCCTTCGTCGGCGACAACCTGCCTGAAGAGCAGCGCGCGACCGGCTATGCGATGCAGAGCTTCTTCATCGGTACGGGGGCCGTCTTCGCCTCCTGCCTGCCCTGGCTGCTGGCCCAGATGGGCGTGGCCAATACCGCCCCGGAAGGCATTGTGCCCGACAGCGTGCGCATCAGCTTCTACGTCGGGGCGGCTGCGATGCTGACCGCCGTCCTGTGGACGGTCGTCTCGACCCGCGAGTACACGCCCGAACAGATCGACGCCTTCGAGGCCGCCCGCGCCCTGCCGCAGGACGACCGGAGCACACTGCGGTCGGCGAAGGCCTATCTGACCGGCGGACTGACCTGGCTGTTGGTCGGCGTGGGCGCTGCGGCCCTGGTCTGGATGCTGCGGGATCAGGCGGCAGCCCTGCCCACCGGCACGATCGACTGGCGCACCGCCGTGGGTCAGGAACTCTACGTCCTGGCCGGCTTCATCGGCGGCTTTGGCCTGTTGCAGATGGTCGTCGCCCTGATGCGCGGGGCTGGCCGTTCCAACGGCCTCAGCGAGATCTTCGACGACATCTTCGCCATGCCGCAGACCATGCGCGGTCTGGCCGTGGTCCAGTTCTTCAGCTGGTTCGCCCTGTTCGCCATGTGGATCTACACCACCGCCGCCGTCACAGCCGTCCACTATGGGTCCAGCGACACGACCTCGGCGGCCTATAATACCGGGGCTGACTGGGTTGGGGTCCTGTTCGGCATCTATAATGGCGTCGCCGCCCTGACGGCCTTTGCCCTGCCCGTCCTGGCGCGGCGAACGGGGCGGACCGGGGCCCATGCGATTGCCCTGGCGCTGGGGGGCCTGGGCCTGATCGGCCTCTTCCTGATCCGCGATCCGGCCCTGCTGTGGCTGCCGATGATCGGCGTAGGCATCGCCTGGGCCTCGATCGTCTCCATGCCCTACGCCATCCTGTCGGGCGCCGTGCCGGGCCGGAAGATGGGCCTCTATATGGGGGTGTTCAACATCTTCATCGTCGTGCCCCAACTGGTGGCCGCGACCCTGCTGGGCCTGATGCTGAATGCCCTGTTTCAGGGCCAGGCCATCTGGGCTCTGGTTGTCGGCGGGGCCAGCTTCTTCATCGCGGCCGGCTTCAGCCTGCGGGTGAAGGAGGCAAGGCCATGAACCGCAGGGCCCTGATCGCCGCCCTGGCCGCCACGCCTCTGGCGGCCCCGGCCCTGGCGCATTCGCCCAAGACCGACACCGGACGCCTGATCGAGTGGGAGGCCGTGGCCTCGTCCCATGTCGGCCCGCGGAACGTCACCGTCTGGCTGCCGCCCGACTACGATCAGGGCAGCCGACATCCGGTCCTCTATATGCACGACGGCCAGAACCTGTTCGATCCGGCCCGCGCCAACTTCGGCGAATGGGGCGTGGACGAGCACCTGGTCCGGCTGATCGCCAACGGACAGGTCCGCAGCCCGATCGTTGTCGGCATCTGGAACACGTCGCTGCGGCTGCGCGAATACGTTCCTGCCGATCTCATCGCCTCCCTGCCGGCCGAGATCGGCGAGACCCTGACGACCCTGTATGGCGGACAGCCTCTGTCGGACGGCTATCTGCGGTTCATCGTCGAGGAGTTGAAGCCGCAGGTCGATGCGACCTTCGCCACCCTGACCGGGCGCGACGATACGATGATCTCAGGCTCCAGCATGGGCGGGCTGATCTCGCTCTACGCCATGATGAAACACCCGCAGGTGTTCGGGGCCGCCGCCTGTCTGTCGACCCACTGGCCCCTGCGTCTGGAGCGGCTGGATGAGGCCGCCCTGGCCCAGTGGCGCGAGACGGTCGTCCAGACCTGGAGCCGGGTGATCGCGGCCGGCCTGCCCGATCCGGCCACGCATCGCCTGTATTTCGATCGCGGCGACGAGACGCTGGATCAGTTCTACGCCTTCTTTCAAAGCCGCATCGACCAGACCGTGCGCGCCGAGGGATGGGGACCGGACCGGTTCCGCAGCCTGGTTTTTCCCGGCGCTCAGCACAATGAGGCGTCCTGGAACCAGCGCCTGGACGTCCCCCTGACCTTCCTTTTGTCCCCCCAGACGTGAGTTCGACCATGCGTTTCATGACGACCCTGGCGCTGTGCGCCTCGACCCTGGCGCTCAGCGCGGGTATCGCCCAGGCACAGACCGCCCCTGGCGCACCGGGCGAGCCGCCCACCTGGGCCAGCGCGGCCAAGATCGGCGCGGGCGCGTCCTACGAAGCCTATGTCGAGGGCCAGTACCGCGACGGCGGTCCCACCGGCGAAGTGTCCAAGGTCTGGTTCTCCATCGCCGACGGCGTGTTGACCGAAACCATGTGGGGCCTGATCCACGAGGCCCAGATCAAGCAGATGCGCATGGCCGTGGTCATCGGCGACGAGGTGGTCGTGGAAGGCCAGGATACCGACTTTGCCATCGACTATCTGACCAAGGACGACGAGGGGCGTCCCCTCTCGCCGTCATACCGCGTCACCACGCGCGACCGGCAGGGCCGGTTTGAAATCGAAAAGCGCATCTTCACTGACCCGAGCGGCCAGGCGCTGGTGGTGCGGGTCCAGGTACGCGCGCTCACGGCCTCGGTCGTGCCCTTTGTTCTGCTGGAACCGCACATGGCCAACACCGGTGTCGGCGATCGAGGCGACGCCGAGGTCAACGGCCTGTTCGCTCACGAGGGTGACACCCATCTGGCGCTGGTCCCTGATGTCCCCTTCACCGCGACCTCGGTGGGCTTTGTCGGGGTGTCGGACGGGCTGACGGATCTGCGGGACAATGGCCGGATGAACCGGGCCTATGCCACCACTGGCGAGGCCAGCGGCAACATCATGCTGACGGGGGCCCTGCCCCGCGTGCGGCCGGGCCGGACCCTCAGCCGCGATTTCGTCATCGGCTTCGGCTCAGATGCGGGCTCGGCTGAAGCCGAGGCGCGCGAAGCGCATGAGGCCGGGCTCGACCGCGTCCAGGCCGAATACGATGGCACCGGGTCCGCCATCGGCTGGTCCGACTGGCTGGCCTCGCTGGATCAGCTGCCGCGCCTGGCCGAACAGTCCACCGATGGGGGCAAGCTGGCCTATGCCTCGGCCCTGATGCTGAAGGTTCAGGAGGACCGGACTCATTCGGGGGCCCTGATCGCCTCCCTGTCCAACCCTTGGGGCGACACGGTGGACGCGACCCAGTCCTCGACCGGCTACAAGGCGGTCTGGCCGCGCGACTTCTATCAGGTGGCCATGGCGATGCTGGCCCTGGGCGATACCCAGACCCCGCTGGCCGCCTTCCGCTATCTGCCCCAGGTCCAGGTCCGGGCTGACACGCCGGGCAATACCGGCGCGACCGGCTGGTTCCTGCAGAAGACCCATGTGGACGGCGAGATCGAATGGGTGGGGGTCCAGCTGGACCAGACCGCCATGCCGATCATGCTGGGCTGGCGTCTGTGGAAGGACGGCCACATCGACGATGCCGAAATGGCTGCGGTCTATGCCGACATGATCAAGCCCGCCGCCGACTTCCTGGTCGATGGCGGCACGGTCGGCCTGCTGTGGAACGACCGGACGATCACGCCGCCCTGGAGCCAGCAGGAGCGGTGGGAGGAGCAGGAGGGCCACTCCCCCTCCACCACCGCTGCAGTCATCACCGGCCTGACCGTCGCCGCCGAGATCGCCCGGGCCTCCGGCGATGTCCCGTCCGCCGATCGCTATCAGGCCGCCGCCGACGACTATGCGTCCAAGGTGGAGTCCCGGATGTTCACGACCACCGGCGAATATGGCGACGGTCGCTATTTCATGCGCCTCAGCCGCAATGACGATCCGAACGACAAGGGCCTGCTGGGCGAGAACAACGGCCAGCCCGCCATGCCCGAGGACCGCATCATCGATGGCGGCTTCCTGGAACTGGTGCGCTATGGCGTGCGGGCACCGGACGCCGCCTCCATCGTCGAAAGCCTGGGCGAATATGACGACCAGACCCGCGAAGACCGGTTCCGTGTCCGCTACGACGTGGGCCCCGAGGGTGATCGCACCCCGGCCTTCCGCCGCTACGGCAATGACGGCTACGGAGAGAATGCCCAGACCGGCGGCAACTATGGCGTCGGCGGCATGACCCCGGGCCAGCGCGGTCGCATCTGGCCCTTCTTTACCGGTGAGCGCGGCCACTATCAGATCGCTCTGGCCGCCGCCGATGGCTCCGTCGACGATGCCGAACGGGCCGAGATCCGGCGCACCTACGTCCGGGGCATGGAACGGTTCGCCAATGGCGGCCTGCTGCTGCCGGAACAGGTCTGGGACGGCGTGGGCGATCCCACGGCCAACGCCTATGCGCTGGGTCAAGGCACGGATTCGGCCACGCCTCTGGCCTGGACCCACGCCGAATATATCAAGCTGCTGCGCTCGCTGGCCGATGGCGCCGTCTGGGATCGCTATGCGCCTGTGGCCGGGCGCTACGCTCGCCCGGATTGAGCCACCGTACAGGGACCGTCACAAACGGGCGCTAAGGCGCTGTCATGAAGCCGTTGCTGACCCGTCTTGGGGCGGCCCCCCTGTCCAGCCCCCGAGCCCGCAGTGCGGTGGAGCTGTCGCTGCTGGTCCTGCTGGCGATCCAGCTGGCCTGGGGTTTGTCGCTTGCCTTGCGCCCCGCTGAGGGTCAGGGACAGGCCGCGCGCGTCGCGGTCGTGCCGGACCGCGCGGTCTTCAGCCGATTCGACGCCTTCTTTCGCAGGGCGCCTGCCGTGGCCGGGTTCGATCTGGCTCAGGCAGGCTATCGGCTGTTCGGCGTCCGCACAGGCCCGGCGCCCAGCGCGATCCTGCTCGGACCTGACGGTCGCCAGGCATCCTATGGCCTGGGTGACGGTGTCGGGCCGGACGTCACCCTGGTGGCGGTTGCCGCCGACCATGTGCTGCTGCGTCAGGGCGGCCGCGACCATCGCCTGACGTTCAGCGACGAGCCGCCGCCAACGCCGGAAGCCCCCCCGCCCGAATCCGTATCCCTGGCCCCCGATGCCGCCACTGCCGCTGCGTCCATGGGCATCAGTCCGCCGACCCAGGACGTCTATGGTGCGGCGCTGCGGCCACAGGTCAGGGACGGACGTGTCGAGGGCTACGTCTGGCGTCGCGGCGCACAGGGCGGGGCGCTGGCCGCCGCCGGACTGCGTGAGGGCGATGTCATACTGTCGGTGAACGGCGATGCGTTCCAGACCGACGAACGGGTCGGGGAACTGTCCCAAGTCCTGGCCTCAGGCGATCCGGTGGCGATCCAGTACCGCAGGGGCGGCCAGACCTTTAATGTGACACTCGCTCCGTCTTCGGACTGATTGTCACCCAAGGTTCGCTTATCTTTATTGATGTCTGGGTGAACAGTCGTCCGCGCCCGGAACAAACGACACACTAAGTAAAATTTGCTTCATTTTACTATCGCATTGCGCCGCTAATCAGCCCCCCGGGGTTGCTGGGGTGCGTCAGACCGGTGCGCGGTAGCCCGAACATACATTTCGAGGGTTTCCGATGCGCTATTCCAAGATCCTGCTCGCCGGCGCGGCCGCGCTGGCTCTGGCCGCCTGCGGCTCGTCCGAGGTCGCTTCGCCCGGCGAGGGCAATTTCGGTGGCGGCACCGGCGGCGGCACGGGCGGCGGCGGCGGAACGGGTGGTGGGACCACCCCGGCAGCCTGCCCCACCGGCTTCTCGAACGTCGGCACCATCACCGCCGCCGGCGGCACTGTCCTGCGCAACTGTCAGCTGCCCGCCCTGATCACCGGCAACCTGGTCGTCGCCAACACCACCGGCGTGATCTATTCGGTCTCGGGGCGGACGGACGTCGGTCAGGACCGCGGCGCCAATCCCGCCGTGCCGCTGGCCGGTGCCCAGCAGGGCATCCTGACGATCGAGCCGGGCGTGCGCATCTTCGGTTCGGGCGGCCTGGACTATATCGTGGTCAACCGCGGCTCGCAGATCTTCGCCGAAGGCACCGCGACCAGCCCGGTCGTCTTCACCAGCCGTCAGAGCGTCGAAGGCACCACCAACGTCGATTCGATCGGTCAGTGGGGTGGTCTGGTCATCCTGGGCCGCGCGCCGATCGCCGCCTGCCCGGCCGGCGTGACCCCGCCGAACATCGCCTGTGAAGCCCAGGTCGAAGGCACCTCGGCCTTCTACGGCGGCAACACGGTTGCCGACAACTCGGGCCGCCTGCGTTACGTGCGCCTGCAGCACTCCGGCTTCCAGATCCTGCCGGGTAACGAGCTGAACGGCATCACCATGGCCGGCGTCGGCAACGGCACCACCGTCGAGTATCTGCAGGTTCACAACTCGTCCGACGACGGCATCGAGCCCTTCGGCGGCACGGTCAACATGCGCTACGTCATCCTGACCGGCAACGACGACGACAGCTTCGACACCGACACCGGCTATCGCGGCAACGTCCAGTTCATGATCATCCGCCAGCGTGCCAACGGCGGCGACCGGATGTTCGAATCCTCGTCGGCCGGCAACCAGGCTTTGTTCACCCGCCCGGTCATCTCGAACGTCACCGCCATCGGCCGCAGCTCGGCCGGCACCGGTGTCGCCCCCGGCGACGGCGTCCTGCTGAACACCGGCCACGCCATGCAGCTGTACAACTCGGTCGTGACCGGCTCGCCCACCTGCTTCGACATCGACGACGCCGCCACCGTCACCAATGGACCGACCTTCAACTCGGTCTTCCTGACCTGCGCCACGACCTTCCGTGCCGACGGCAATCAGGACGCCGCGACCTCGGGCATCTTCGCTACCGGGGCCAACAACGGTTCGGGCACCTCCACCCTCAACGGCGTGACCAACGGCGCCAATGAGACCGCCCGCACCCCGACGGCCGTCCCGGGTTCGTTCTTCACCAGCACGACCTACATCGGTGCCGTCCGTGACGCCGCCGACACCTGGTACGCCGGCTGGTCCTGCGGCATTGCCGCCGGCTCCACCTGCTGATGACGCGCCCGGCGGGGCGGCGGCGGATGTCCGTCGTCGCCCCGTCTCGTCGTTCCGTTGACCCCATTAGGACCAAGGCGCTGACCATGAAGACGCTTTCTCTGACTCTGAGCGGTATTCTGCTCGCCAGCACCGCGTTGATCGCGCCTGGCCTGGCATATGCCCAGACCCCGCCCACGGCCCAGACCCCGGCCGTGATTTCCCAGGACCCCGAGGCTCAGGATCCCGATCCTGAAGAAGCCTCCGACGTCGACGAGATCGTCGTCCTGGGCCGCTATATTCCCGAGCCCCTGCGCGAGACCTCCGAGGTCGCCGCCTTCGTGACCGCCGAGGACCTCGAGCGGACCGGCGACGACAATGCCGCTGCCGCCCTGACCCGCGTTACCGGCCTGTCGATCGTCGAAGGCCGGTTTGTGTATGTCCGCGGCCTGGGTGAGCGCTACTCCTCCGCCCTGCTGAACGGTTCGCCCCTGCCCAGCCCCGAGCCGCTGCAACGGGTTGTGCCCCTCGACCTGTTCCCCTCGTCCATTCTGGAAGGCGTGACGGTCCAGAAGACCTATTCCGCCAACTATCCGGGCGAGTTCGGCGGCGGCGTCATCGACCTGACCACCATCTCGGCCCCGGCCGAACCCTTCCTGACCTTCAAGGTTTCGATGGGCGGCAACACCGAGACGACGGGCCGCGACGGCCTGGTCTACTACGGATCGCGCACCGACTTCACCGGCTTCGACGACGGCACCCGGGATGTCCCTGGCCTGCTGCGCGACGCTATCGCCAGTGGCAACCGCGTCCAGACCGGTGCCGACTTCACCAGCGCCGAGATCCAGGCCATCGGCCGCGACTTCGTCAATGCGCCGCTGAATCTGCTGCAGGAGCAGGACTACATCCAGCCGAATTTCGGCATCGAAATCACCGGCGGGCGCTCTTGGGCCGCCGGTAACGGCGACCTCGGCGTGGTGTTCGTGGCCGCCTATGACAATGAGTGGCAGACCCGCCAAGGTATCCAGCAGGAAGCCCGTCTGGACGTCGACCAACTGGTCGCCCAGACCAGCTATGACTACCGTTCGACCTCCAACGAGATCGGCCTGAACTTCCTGGGCAGCATCGGCTGGTCGAACCTGGACCACGACATCAAGTGGACCAATCTGTTCGTGCGCCGCGTGACCAAGGAAGCGCGCACGCGCGAAGGCATCGACTTCGCTGCCCCCGGCACGGGCGAGGTTCGCGACGACTATACCGAATGGTTCGAACGCGACCTGTTCTCCAGTCAGCTGGCCGGCGAGCACACCTTCCTGGACGGCGCGCTCGAGTTCGACTGGCGCGGTGCCTATGCCCTGACCACGCGCGACTCGCCGTATGAAAAGGTCATCCGCTACGGCCTGGGCGCTGATGGCGTCTATCGCCATGACGGCGAACAGTACCGCAACTCCACGACCTTCTCGGAACTGGAAGACGAGATCGTCAGCGGCGGCGCGGACCTGCGCTACATCATCCCGCTGTCGGACGCGCGGGACCTGACGATCAGCGGCGGCGTTGCCTGGTTCGACAACACCCGATCCTCGGAACAGCGCGTGTTCCGCTTCTATGCGCCCAACGGCATTCCCGCCGATGTTCAGGACAGCCGCGTCGATTATCTGTTCTCGGACTTCAACCTGGGACCGAACCTGCTTGAACTGCAGGAAATCACACCCGGTGGCGGTGCTGCGGCCTATGACGCGGGCCTGGAAGTCCTGGCCGGCTATATCCAGGCCGAGGCCGAAATCATTCCGCTGGTTAGCCTGTCGGCTGGCGTGCGCTATGAGGACGGCGAACAGTTCGTCACCCCGATCGACGTGTTCGGCAATGCGGTCACCTTCCAGCCCACGCAGCTGGAAGAGCAGTATTGGCTGCCGTCGGCGACGCTCACCTGGAACTTCGCCGAAGACCTGCAACTGCGCCTCGGGGCCTCCCAGACCATCGGTCGCCCGCAGTTCCGCGAACTGGCCCCGCAACAGTATCTGGACCCTGACAACGACCGCCTGTTCTCGGGCAACCCCTATCTGGTCGATACCGAACTGCTGAACCTGGATGCCCGGGTGGAGTGGTATTTCGCGCGCGGCCAGTACGTCACGGGCGGCGTCTTCTACAAGGACATCGAGAACCCGATCGAGTCGGCGATCAACGACACCGGCAGCGTGCTTCAGCAGACCTATCTGAACGCGCCGCAGGCGACGCTGTATGGCTTCGAGGTCGACGCCAAGAAGTATTTCGAATGGCCCGACCATTCGATCGACTTCGTCGCCAACAAGCGCTGGCTGGTCCAGGCCAACTACACCTACGCCGACTCCGAGGTGACGGTCGAGGCGGGCGACACCGTTCGTCCCGTGTCCGCCGGTGGAGCCACCCGGCCGGCTGGCGACTTCATTATCGACGGCTCCAAGCTGCAGGGTCAGTCCGAGCACCTGGCCAACCTGCAGCTGGGCTGGGAAGACGACATGGCCCGGTCGCAGGCGACCATCCTTGTGACCTATGTCTCGGAGCGCAGCTCCGCGCGCGGCCGTCCGGGTGAACCCGACCTGATCCAGGATCCGGGCGTCATCCTGGACTTCGTCTATCGCAAGGACTTCGAGTGGATGGGTCGCGACCTGGGCCTTTCGGTCGAGCTGCGCAACCTGCTGGATGAAGAGTACATCGAGTATCAGGAACTGGGCACTCGCGTCATCGCCAACGGCTATGACCTGGGCCGCAGCGGGTCGATCAGCCTGACCGCCCGCTTCTGATCCCAAGACCTCTGACGACACCGACGCGGCCGGTCCCCTGATGGGGACCGGCCGTTTCGCTTTCTGAACGCCGCGGTGGCCGCTGCCCGCCCGCCCGCCCAACGAAAAGGGGCGGGACCGTTGCCGATCGCGCCCCATCTTTCTAGCGCCTGTTAAGGCTTACTGAACCGGGTTGCCCTGGGCATCGACCACGATGACCTCGCCCAGGTTCAGGGCGCGGATGCGAGGCTCGATGGTCGCACGGTCGCCGACGATGACCCAGGTGGTCGGGCCGTCGGCCACGATGGTCCGGGCCGCTGCCGCGGCGCTTTCAACCGTCGTGCCGTTCACCCCGGCGGCATAGGCGTCGAAATAGTCCTCAGGCAGGCCATAGACGACCATCTGCGTCAGGTCGCTGACGACCGCAGCATTGGTCTCCCAGCCGCCGGCACGGCCCAGGACCAGGCCCGAACGCGCCTCGGCCAGTTCGGCCTCGGTCAGCGGACGGGTGGTGGTGACCTCGGTCAGCTCGCGATCGATCTCGGCCAGGCTCTCGGCGGTCTTGTCGCTCTGCACCCCGGTCGAGACCAGGAAGATTCGCTCGCCGCGCGCATTGCGGATGCCCGAGCCCGCGCCATAGGACCAGCCCTTGTCCTCACGCAGGTTCATGTTGATCCGGCTGATGAAGCTTCCGCCCAGGGCCGTGTTCATCGTGTCGAACACCGCCTCCTCGGCCGGGTTCAGCGCCGGAGCGAGACGCCCTGCCGTGATCGTCGACTGCGGCCCGGCCCGATCCACGATCAGGACCCGCGGCGTGGCCGGGGCAGCGGCCGGTGCGACAGGCGTGCGGGCCTGCAACGGCGTTGCCGGCGCATCCCAGTCGGCAAAGGCCCGCTCCAGCATCGGCTGCAGCTCAGCCTGGGTGATGTCACCCACCACGATCAGGGTGGCGTTGTCCGGGCGGAACCAGGTGTCGTGGAAGGCCTCGGCATCGGCCGGCGTCAGCGTACGGACCGAAGCTTCATTGCCCGAGGACGGACGGCCATAGGGGCTCTGCGGACCATAGACCGAAGCCGCCAGAACCCGGTTGGCGATCGCCCCCGGGTTGCGGTTCGACTGCTGGATGCCCGACAGCTGCTGGGACTGGGACCGCTGGAAGTCGGAGGCCCGGAAGGCAGGGTTCATGATGACGTCGGCATACAGAGCCAGCGAAGGCTCCAGCCGCGACTCGATCGCCGTCATCGAGACGTTGGTAAAGTCCACCGCCGACCCGGCCGACAGCGTCGCGCCCAGGATCTGCAGGCGGTCGCTGATGGCCAGGGCGTCCAGGTCGTCGGTGCCATTGGTCATGACCGCAGGGGCCAGGGCGGCGATGCCGAACTTGCCCTCCGGATCGACCGAAGACCCGGCGTCGACCACCAGGTTCATGGCCACGGTCGGCACGCCGCTGCGCGGTGCGAACACCACCTTCAGCCCGTTCGACAGGGTGAAGCGTTCGAATTCCGGGAAGGCGGCCAGGGGCGCAGCTCCCGGTGCCGGCATGGCCGACCGGTCCGCACCCGTCGCGGCGACCGTGTATTCGGGGAAGGGCCGCACTTCCAGGGCATAGCTGCCATCGCTCAGCCAGGTCCGGCCCGCCGCCGTCAGATTGGCGGGCGTCGCGGTCAGCACGCGCTGATAGGTCGTGCGCCAGTGGCCGGGATCGCCGTGGAAGACCTGGCTTTCGGCCAGACGGTCGGACTTGCCGCCGAAGCCGCCGATCCGCTCCAGGCCGCGCACATATTCGCCGCCGACCGAGCTGCGCGCCCGCTCCAGCTCGACTGCGGTCGGGCCGTCACGCAGCAGACGGGTCATTTCCTCGTCCACGATGGCTTCGATGGCCGCCAGGTCCTGGCCGGGCTTGGCCGTCACGATGACCAGGAACTGGCTGCCGATGGCCCCTTCGGACACGCCGGCAAAGACGCTGGTCGCAACCTGGTCGTCGAACACCAGCCGCTTGTACAGGCGCGAATTGCGGCCCGACGACATCACGGTGCCCAGCAGGTTCAGATAGTCGGTGTCGGCCTCGCCGCCGGGCGGCACGTTCCAGACCTTGTATAGGCGCGGCTCGCCCACGCGGTCGTACATGATCTCGCGCTGCTCGCCGACCATCGGCGAGATCATGCGCTGCGGCTGGGTGACCGGAGGGCCCGAAGGGATGTCGCCGAAGTAAAGCTCGGCCTTTTCGCGCGCCTGTTCCGGGGTGATGTCACCCGCCAGCACCAGCACGGCATTGGCCGGGCCATAATATGTGCGGAACCAGTCCTGCACGTCCTCGACACTGGCGGCGTCCAGGTCCGCCATCTCGCCGATGACGGTGTGGCCATAGGGGTGGTCGGCCGGATAGGTGGCATAGGTGATGGCGTTCCAGACCCGGCCATAGGGGGCCGTCTCGCCCTGGCGCTTCTCGTTCTGGACGACGCCGCGCTGCTCATCCAGCCGCTCCTGGCTGATGGCGCCGACGAAATGACCCATGCGGTCGCTTTCCAGCCACAGGATGCTGTCCAGGGCCGAGGTCGGCACGTTCTGGAAATAGTTGGTGCGGTCGTTGTTGGTGGTGCCGTTCAGGTCGGTGGCCCCCAGGACCTCCACACCCTTGAAGAAGTCGGTGTTGAAGTTCTCCGACCCGTTGAACATCAGGTGTTCGAACAGGTGGGCAAAGCCCGACCGGCCGGTCGGCTCGTTCTTGGATCCGACGTGGTACCAGACGTTCACCGCCACGATCGGGGCCTTGTGGTCCTCGTGCACGATCACCGTCAGGCCGTTGTCCAGCACGAAGCGGGTATAGGGAATGTCCACCTCGGGCAGCGGCGGCAAGCTCTGGCGCTCCTGGGTCGCGCCGGCGACACCGTCGACCGGCATGGCGGTCACGGTCTGGGCCGAGGCGGCCAGCGGGGACGCCAGCAGGGCGACTGCCGCGCTGCCGCCCAGAAGTGCGAGACGAAGGGAGGTCTTGGACATAAAAGTCTCCGCAGAACAAAACGAACCGTTTTTGTGACGATCAGTCCTAACGGGCACGGCCTGCCGCACAAGAGGCTGGATCATGGCTTTTCCGTAACAATTGCCGGCATCGTTTGCCGTTGCGAGCGTCAGCGGCAAGCATGTGCGCGAGCACGCCCGCTTTGCAGTACGAGCGGCCGGTTTGGCCCCATATTGCGCCGCACACGAAATGAATTGCCTATCGCAGCGCAATAGCCTCCTATTCATCCTCGCGGTTCTGGACGCGGTTCGGGCCGGTGATCGACACGATTTCGGAGTTCCAGCCCGCGCCATGAGAGTTTCCACCCGCACCGCAGCCGCCACAGTCTTCCCGGCCGCTGCCCTTCTGGCCGGCCCGTCCATGGCCGTTCCGGTCGGGCCACTGCTGTCCCATCAGGCGGCCCTGGCACTGGATGGCGCGGCGACGGCCTGGATCCTGACGTCCACGGCCCTTGTGCTTCTGATGACCCTGCCGGGGCTGGCGCTCTTCTATGGCGGCATGGTCCGGCGCAAGAACATCATCGCCACCCTGGCTCATTCCACGGCAGCCTTGGCGATCGTGACGGTGCTCTGGTTCATCGCGGGCTACAGCCTGTCGTTCGGCACGGGGCCTGCCTCGATCAACGGCTTCATCGGCGGGTTCGAGGCGCTGCTGATAAACGGGGTGCGGATCGACACGGCCCACAGCCTGGCCCCCGCCCTGCCCGAGATGCTGTGGATCGCCTATCAGCTGACCTTTGCCATCATCACCCCGGCTCTGATCGCGGGGGCGTTTGCCGAGCGGATGAAGTTCTCGGCCTCGCTGCTGTTCTTCGGCCTGTGGCACCTGATCGTCTATGCCCCGATCTGTCATCAGGTCTGGGGCGGCGGCTATCTGGGTTCCATGGGCGTTCTGGACTTCGCCGGCGGAGCGGTCGTTCACGTCAATGCCGGGATCGCAGGTCTGGTCTGCGCCCTCGTTCTGGGGCCGCGTCACGGCTTTGGACGGGACAATATGGCCCCCGGCAACCTCGCCTATACGGCCATAGGCACCGGCCTGCTGCTGGTCGGTTGGCTGGGCTTTAATGCGGGCTCGGCCTGGACCGCCGACGGGATCGCTGCGGCCGCCGCCTTCAACACCATTCTCGCCGCCGCCGCCGCCGCTCTGGGCTGGATGATCGTCGAATGGATCGATCACCGGCGGCCGACCCTGCTGGGCCTGTTGTCCGGCCTGGTCGGGGGTCTGGTCGGCATCACTCCGGCGGCGGGTTTCGTCGATCCCAAAGGAGCCTTCCTGATCGGCGCGATCTCGGGACCGGCCTGCTATGCCGGGGCCGTCTGGCTGAAGCGCGCCCTGAAATACGACGACAGCCTAGACGCCTTCGGCGTGCACGGCGTGGGCGGCATCGTCGGCGCCCTGCTGACCGGCATCTTTGCAACCACCGCCATCAACCCGGTGGCCGAGGGCGCGACCGTGCTGAAACAGGCCATCGGCCTGGTCGCCGTCATCGCCTGGAGCGGCGTGGGCACCTTCGTCGTCCTGATGATCTGCAAATATACGACCGGCCTGCGCGTCACCAAGGAACAGGAGATCGAGGGCCTGGACTACACCCAGCACGGCGAGACCATTCACCCCTGACCAAAATCCTCCCCCGCCCTTCGCGGGGGAGGATCATGATCCCGCCTATCTCCCGCCGCCCGGCGTCGCTACATTGCGTCGACAGCCGCCCCGGCGACGCCGTTCGAGTCCGCTTTCGTGTTGAAGACCCTGCTGCCCAGCCGACCCGGCACCGAGCCTCTTGCCGAGGCCCTGCGGGCCTGCCGCGTGCATTTCGTCTGGGCGGCGGTGTTCAGCGCCCTGGTCAATCTGCTCTATCTGACGCCGACCATCTATATGATGCAGGTCTATGACCGCGTGGTCCCGACCGGCGGCATCGGCACCCTGATCCTGATCTCGCTGGTGGCGCTGTTCGCCCTGGCGACCCTGGGCGTCCTGGACTGGCTGAGGGGGCGGCTGCTTCTGCGGGCCGGCCTGCGGCTGGATCGCCTGCTATCGGGAACCGTCCTGTCGCGCGTGGTGGACATGCAGGGACGCGCCGCCAACACCCAGGCCCTGCGCGAGTTCGACAATGTCCGCGCCGCCGTATCGGGCCAGGGGGCCCTGGCCCTGTTCGACGCCCCCTGGACGCCGATCTATCTGGCCTGCTGCTTCCTGCTGCACCCGGCGGTCGGGGCCCTCACCCTGGTCGGAGCCCTGATCCTGCTGGTCCTGGCGATCCTGAACGAGAGGGACAGCCGCCCGCGCCTGAAGCAGGCCATCCTGTCCGGCCACGCCGCCTATGCGGCTCAGGAAGGCATCGCCGGTCAGGCCGAGGTGGTGCGCGCCCTGGGCATGCGCCGCGCGACGATCGCCCGCCAGGTCGATCAGCGCCGCCACGCCACAGATCAGCAGGCCGACGCCCAGCTGACCGGCGGCAAATATACCGGGGCGATCAAATTCCTGCGCCTGGTGCTGCAATCCCTGTCGCTGGGCCTCGCCGCCCTGCTGGCCGTGAACGGAGAGATTTCGCCGGGAGCCATCATCGCGGCCTCCGTCCTGCTCAGCCGGGCGGTCGCCCCGATCGAGCTTCTGGTCGGATCCTGGGCCGGGCTGGTCCAGGCCAAGACCAGCTGGGGCGTGCTGACCGACCTGTTCGCGGGCACGGCCGAGGTCGAGCGGCCGCGCACCCTTCTGCCCGCACCCGCCGGCCGCCTGAACGTCGAGAGCGTCAGCGTCCGCTTTCCCGACACCGAAGTGCCCCAGCTGCGCGGCGTCTCCTTTGCCCTGGCGCCGGGTCAGACGCTGGGCGTCATCGGTGCCAGCGGTTCGGGCAAGACCACCCTGGCGCGCGTTCTGGCCGGGGCCATCACCCCGACCCTGGGCGCGGTTCGCTTGGACGGTGCCGAATATGGTCTGCGCGAAGGTGACGATCTGGCCCGCTGGATCGGCTATCTGCCGCAGTCGCCCAGCCTGTTTGCCGGGTCGATCAAGGACAATATCTCGCGCTTTGCCGCCTCCACCGGACTGGACGCCGCCACCGTGGACCAGGGGGCCGTCGCCGCCGCCATCGCCGCCGGGGCCCATCAGATGATCCTGTCCCTGCCCCAGGGTTACGACACCCAGCTGGGAGCCTTCGGCGCAGGCCTGTCGGCCGGTCAGGCCCAGCGTGTCGCTCTGGCGCGCGCCCTCTATGGCGATCCGGTCCTGCTGGTTCTGGACGAACCCAACTCCAACCTGGACCAGGAGGGAGAAGCCGCCTTGATGGCCGCGACCGCCGCCGCCGCCGCACGCGGGGCCTGCGTCGTCATCATTGCCCACCGGGCGGGGGTCCTGGCCCGCGTCGATCGCCTGCTGATGCTGCAAGGCGGGGTGGTCCAGGCAGAAGGCCCGCGCGAAACCGTGATGCAGGCCCTGCAACAGACTCGTGCCGTTTCGGATGCGACCGCCCGATGACCGCTCCCACGCCCCATAATCCGGCGCCTTTGCCGGTCGTCGTCAACTCGCCCAACCCGCCCGCCCCCGTGCCCGATGCCCCGCGCAACGAGCTGCTGATCGGCGGGGCGGTCATTGCCGCCTTCTTCGTGCTGTTCCTGGGCTGGGCCGCCTTTGCGCCCCTGGATGCCGGTGCCTTTGCCCAGGGGCAGGTCGCCGTTTCCGGCAACCGTCAGGCGGTTCAGCATCGGGACGGCGGGGTCGTGTCGGTCCTGGCCGTCGCCGAGGGCGACACGGTCCAGCAAGGGCAGGTGCTGATCCAGGTGGCGGGCGGCGATCTTGCGGCCACCGAGCGCGGCCTGACGGGTCAGGTGCTGGCCCTGCTGGCACAGCGATCCCGCCTGATCGCCGAGCGGGACCGTCTGGGCAGTGTCCCGACCCCGCCTGAGTTCGCCAGCCTGCCGCCCGAGGACCAGCCCCTGGCCGCCGAGGCCCTGCGCCTGCAACGCATCCAGTTCGACGCCCGCAGTTCTGGTCGCTCGACCGAGCGCGGCGTGCTGCAACAAAGGATCAGCCAGCTGGAACAACAGGCCGAGGGCCTGCAGCGCCAGATCACCGCCAACATCGAGCAGCGCCGTCTGATCGACGAGGAACTGGAGGGGATGCGGTCCCTGGCGGCGCAGGGCTATGCGCCCAT
The DNA here is from genome assembly GCF_016656965.1 of Brevundimonas vitisensis. NCBI lineage: Bacteria > Pseudomonadati > Pseudomonadota > Alphaproteobacteria > Caulobacterales > Caulobacteraceae > Brevundimonas > Brevundimonas vitis. The sequence continues at coordinate 2,530,861 of NZ_CP067977.1, read as the reverse complement.
GACCCGCGTTCGGGCGCTGGAGCGTCAGGCCGCCGAGCTGGACGGCCAACAGGGCTCCTTGCGGGCCCAGGTCGCCGCCACCCGCGAACAGATCGGCGAAACCCGCCTGCAGATCTCGGCCGTCGGCACCACGACCAATGAGGACGTGGCCGAACAGCTTCGCAACATCGAGATCCAGCTGAACGAACTACAGCCGCGCCTGGCCGCGACGCGCGCCCAGATCGCCCGCAATCAGGTCCGCGCCCCCGCCTCGGGTCAGGTGGTCGGCCTGACCATCTTCACCGCCGGAGGCGTGATCCAGCCGGGCCAGACCCTGATGGAGATCGTGCCGACCGACGCGTCGCAGATCATCGTTGCCGAGATCGACCCCGCCGACATCGACAACCTGCGGATCGGCCAGGACACGGAGGTGAAATTCCCCGGCCTGCGCGAAACCAATCCCCCGATCGTGCGAGGGCGGATCACCCGCATCTCGGCCGACAGTTTCACGCGCGAACAGACCGGGGCCCGCTACTTCCGCGCCGAGATCGTCGTGCCCCAGACCGAGCTGGAAAAGCTGGGCCCTTCGGCGGGCTTCATACGGCCGGGGGCTCCGGTCGAGGTCGTGGTGCTGCTGCGTCGCCGCACCGCCCTGCAATATCTTCTGGAGCCGCTGACCCGCGGTCTGTGGCGTTCGGGCAGCGCGCAGTAAGTCGGCTTAGAGCCTGATCGGTTGTTGGACGGCGTCCAACAACCGATTTCGCTCTAGGGCCGGTTGCCGCCGGTCCGTTCCCGGAACTGGGTCTTCATGCCGTTGACCCAGCCAGCAAAGGTGTCGGCTGCGGCGGTCAGGCTGGCAAAGTCCTGCGCCTGTGCGGTGCCGCCCAGACCGTCCAGTCCCGCCAGGGCGATCCGCAGGGCATTGGGGGCCTTGGCCCCGGCGATGAAGCCGGACCAGTTGCGCGAGAGCCGCGCCACCGCCCCGCCGTCGCCGCCCAGCGAATAGCCGACGCCGGCGCGGATCAGCCGGCTTTCGTCCTCGGCGCTCAGGGGCGTGCCTGTGTCCTTGAACCGCTCACCCAGCCGCGCCTCATAGATGGCGGCCGCCTCGGCCCACTTCTGCTGTTTCCACAGGACTTCGGCGCGGACATCGCGGGCGGCGGGGCTCTGATCGTCGCCCAGGACTTCCAGGGCATGGTCGAACCGGCCCAGATCCATCAATGCCCGCGCTTCCAGGGCCCGACGTTCGGCGTTCATGGCGGTCGGCAGCAGGGTGGTGCGCGATCCCCACAGCGCCTGCAGGGCCTTCTCCGGCTGGCGATCCATCAGATAGACGGTGGCCAGATCGGTCGCGACCTGGGCCTTGGCCACACCCTCCAGCCGGTTGTCGACCTGGTGTTTCAGCAGTTCCGCCGCCTGGTCCAGCAGGTCGACATCGATCAGCCGCCGCGCCAGTCGACGCACCATCTCGTCGCCGTCCGCCCCCACCGGGGTCAGGTCGCGGAAGTCATAGAACAGGCCCAGCGCCTGGACCGGCTGCATGCCGTCGGCCCCGCCCTCCAGGAACAGCACGCGGAAGGCCTTGTCCTGGTCGGCCTGAAGCTCGGTTGCGCCCGGCAGGCGCGCCATGCGCGGTCCGGCGCCACGCAGGGCGGTCAGGGCCTCGCGATACAGGCCCTGCGACAAGTAGAGCTGGCCCAGGGTGCGGATCACCTCGACCTCGACGGCATCGCCCCGCCAGCGCCAGCGCAGGGATTCCAGCTGGGCCGCCGCCACGTCGGGCTTCATCGTCCCGCGCGCCAGTTCCAGCCGCACAATGCCCAGTTTGGCGGGCACGGCCACTCCGTCCAGCGGCGCGCGGGCCACGGCCCGATAGACGGCCAGGGCCCGGTCGCCCTGCCCTTCCAGTTCGAACAGCCGGGCCTGGATCAGACGCGCGGCCAACTGGTCGGCCGCCGGTGCGGGCTGGCTGAAGCTATAGGCCAGCAGGGCCCGCGCAGCCTCCAGCTCGCCGGTCTCGATGGCGGCCAGGGCATGGGCGGCCCCGAACCGGGCGCGCCACTCGGGCGCAAAGCGGTCGATCACGCCCGCACCAGCCGCAAAGGACCGCCGCGCTTCGATCCAGTCGCCCTGTCTGCTGGCGACATAGCCGCGCCAGACGGCGGCGGATGGATCACCAGCCAGGGAAGCCCCCGCCAGATCGCCCTGCGCCTCTTCCAGTCGACCGATGGAGGCCCGCGCCGCGCCGCGCAGACCGCGCACCTCGGCTTCCCCGAGCATATTGGGGGCTGCGGCAACGATCGCATTCAATACGCCGATCGCCTCATAGGCCAGGCCAGAGCCGATCAGGAACCGGGCCAGGGCCAGCCTGGCCTCGACGGGGGCGCGCGGATCGTCACCGGCCTTGGCCCCCTCCTGGGCGGCTGCGTCCTGCAGCGCGCGGTGGCGTTCGGTAAAGGTCTGGTCGCCCAGTCCGGCCCATTCGGCCAGGATCAAGGCCGGATAAGGCGCTTTGCGCGGCGCATCCGCGCCCGCCGTCGCTGTCTGCAACCCCGCCGACGGCGGAGACAGGATCAGCCCGCGCGGCCGCGACAGAGTGACCAGATCGCCCTCTGCGCGGATGGCCAGATCGTCGGCGGGCGTCTCGACCGCCAGTCCATGCGCGGTGGGGATCAGGGTCAGGTCCACCGACTGCTGGCGACGGCCATATCCCTTGCCGGGGGCCAGTGCCGTGACGGCGGCGAAGCGGTCGCCCACGACCGGATCGGTCAGCCAGATCGCCTTTGTCGCCCCGGCCATGCGTGCAACCAGGACCGGCTCTCCGCTGTCGTCGCGACCGACGTCGACACCGGTGGCAGACCGGGGCAGGCCCCCGATGACCACACGCCATCCTGTGCCTTCACTGACGGCGGAGACAGGAAGACTGCGCGGCGCAGCGATGCGGACGGCGACATAGTCGGGACCGGCCGCCCACCGGGCATCCGTCGCCGGGCCCAGGGTCCGGGCCCCCGCCATGTCCAGACGGGCAACGGTGTCGAACACCACCCAGACGGCATCGCCGCGCCGAAAGACTGCGGCTCCGACGGCCTGAGGCCATTGAAAATCCAGGCTGACGCTGTCTTCGGCGACGGTCGCCTTGACCGGTATCGCCTCGGTGATCGGCGCCTTGGCTGCGGCTTCCACGGGCGGCGCGGCACCGGGTGCATAAAGGTTCAGCCAGACCGCGCCATCGGCCACGCCCGACCGCGCCTCGGCGCCCTCGGCCAAGGTCAGAACCAGTTCGGTGCCGCCCCTCACCGAGCGGGTCTCGACGCTCTCGACGCCTCGCGGGGGATCGACCTTCAGCCGGCTGACGTCAGGGGCCGCTGTGGTGCCCAGGCGAACGATCACGGCCCGCCCGTCCTGGCGCACCCGGGACCGGGCCCCGATCACGCCGGCGAACTCGACGCGGGTAAAGGCTTCGGTCGCTCCGATGCGGATGACGATCGGGTCCAGTGCGACCGTGCCCTCCTGCGCGAGGGAGGCAAAGGGCGCGAACGTGATCGCCCCGGCCGCGGCAGCCGCCACGGAGGTCTTCAACAGTCGAGAACGGGCGACGCGCGAGGCGGACATGCGCGCGCACCCTCGCGCGAACGGCCTTTCATCGCGGTTAATGCCGGTTCACCGTATTTGGGTCGACCAATAGTCGCGGATGTGGCGCTTGCTATCGGCGGACCAGGGGCCGATCTAGGGCTTGTCTTGTCAGGACCCCATTGTGACCGAACCCGCCCCTTCCGAACCGCTCCACCCTCGTCTCAACACCCTGGCCACCGGTATCCGCTGCCGTTGCCCACGGTGCGGCAAGGGCCCGCTGCTGCGCGGCTATCTGACCATCCGCGACCGCTGCCCCGTCTGTGATCTGGATTATGGCTTTGCCGATCCCGCCGACGGCCCTGCCTTCTTCGTCATGTCGGTCGTGGGTGTGCTGGGCATGGCCGCCTTCATGGCCTTCGAGTTCACGGTGCACCCGCCGACCTGGGTCCATTTCGCCTTCACCTTTCCGGCTCTGGCGGCGGCCTGCCTGCTGATCCTGCGCCCGTTCAAGGGGTGGATGGTGGCCGAGCAATATGTGCACAAGGCAGCCCCGCCCGAGTTTGAAAGCATCGGCAAACACGGCCCGTTCTGAGCGTCACGCCGCGCGATCAAAGCATGGCGGCTTTGCGACCGACCCTCGCAACGATCTGAGGTGTCAGGGGTTATTTATGCTCAAGCTGCCGTTCCAGCGCCTGATTTGCACCGGGGGCGGAGGGCCGCTAGACTATAGACCTCCCCATTAGCCCTTGTATTTGTTCCACAATCGCACGGGGAGCCACGAACATGGTTCGTGGGCGGCCGGCTGTCAGCGTCGGTGAGTGGAACCTGTTCAAGGACTGATTATGCGTGTTTCGACCCTCCTCGCCGCCACCGCCTCCGTTGCCCTGATCTCGGGTGCCGCCGCAGCCGCCCCCGCCGCAGTCGCCACTGCCGCCGTCTCGGCACCGCAGGATGCCGCCTATACCGACGCTGAACTGAAGGGCTATGCCACGGCCATGGCGCGGATCGCGCCGATCGCCCAGTCCCTGAACGGCGCGGCTCCCAATGCCGACCAGCAGGCCCAGATGGCCGCTGCCGTCAGCGAGTCCGGCCTGACGATCGAGAAGTTCAACGAAATCTCCAATGCCGTGGGTGCTGATCCCGAGCTGGGCGCCCGCGCCGAGCTGGCCGCCGCCACGCCGTCGCCGGCCGGCTCGGTCGGTGCTGGCGTGACCGATACCGAGGCCGATCAGTTCGGGGCCGCCATGGTTCAGCTTCAGGCCGTGCTGGCCACGGTGCAGGGTGGCACCCCCACCCCCGAGCAACAGGCCCAGATGGCCGCCATCGTCGAAGGCTCCGGCCTGTCGGTCGAGCGGTTCAATGAGATCTCGAACGCCGTGGCTCAGGACGCCCACCTGCGCGCCCGCGTCTCTCTGGCCGACGCACGCCGCAACTGATCGCGACGACACACTGAGCGGAACGAGGGGTGGTCCACCGGGCCACCCCTTTTCCATGGACGTCACATACCGTCAGTCGCTAAGCGTTGCCGCTGAGTGAAAGCCGGGCCATAGATGCTGTCCATGGTCAGGCTTGGAGGCTTCGGATGATGGGTTTCGGTCGAGGCTTGCACTTGATGTTCGTAATGACGGCAGCGGGGGCCCTGATTCCCGGGATCGTCCAGGCCCAGTCGGGCTGCGTCAGCCAGAACAGCAATTTCTCCGTCCGCATTGTCGAATGCGACGCCGTCATCGCCGCCGGCGACATGGGCGATATCGACTATGCCAACGCCCTGTTCAACCGGGGCTATGCCCTCAGCCAGACGGGCGACAAACCGGCCGCCATCGCCAACTACAGCGCCGCCATCGCTGTAAATCCGACCTTCGCCAATGCCTATGACAATCGGGGCTGGCTGCGCCATGAGGCCGGCCAGAATGAAGCGGCGCTTGCCGATGTCTCGCGCGCAGTCGAACTGAACCCCCAAAGTCAGAACGCCTGGAGCAACCGCGCCACCATCGCCCTGCGGATGGGCCGGTTCGACGAGGGCATGATGAGCGCCGACCGGCTGCTGGCCCTGAATCCCGGCCACAAATACGCCAACGCTTTCCGCGCTCGCGCCTTCCTGGGACAGGGACGGCTGGACGAAGCCATGACCGCCATCGAACTGGCCATCCGTATCGACCCCGCCGCCACCTATATGCTGACGGACCGCGGCATGATCTATCAGAGACGCGGCGACGATTTGCGTGCCTTCGGCGACTATGACGCGACCTTGCGCAGCACACCCGACGATGCCTGGGCGCTGTATGGCCGTGGCCTGGCTCAGCTTCGTCTGGGCCGCCCGGCCGAAGGCCAGGCCGACATGGCACGGGCGGTCACCCTTAAGCCCGACATCGCCGAAAGCTTTGCCCGCTATGGGATTCGGCCATGAAGGACCTCCGCATGAACCGCACCCCGCTCCTGGTCGCCCTGGCGCTCGGTCTGATAGCCGCCAGTCCCGCCTGGGCTCAGAGTGATGGCCAAACTCGGCTGAGTTCAGCGAACGAAACCTGCCGGATCGATGGCCCGAACGCGGCACGCATCGAGGCCTGCACCTATGTGATCGCCCACGCCCAGCTGACCCGAAACCTGCTGACCGGCAGCCTGGCGAGCCGCGGCCAGGCGCACCGTCTGTCTGGCAATCGCGAGGCGGCGATGGCAGATTTTGACGCCGCCCTGACGATAGACCCGGAATACGGCTTTGCTTGGCTGGGTCGCGGTCAGGTGCTGCAGGCGGACGGTGATACGGTCGCCGCGATCGCGGCGTTCGACAAGGCTACCCGCTATTCGCCCACTCTGGCCGGACCCTATATCGCACGCGGCAACATCATGCTCACGCGATCGGACTTCGCTGGGGCGGAGGCAGAGGCGAACCGCATGCTGGCTGCGATACCGGACACTGCCTCTGCCTATCGGATGCGTGCTCTGGCGCGTCTCCGGCTGAGGCGGTTGGACGAAGCCCTGGCCGACGCCGACCGGTCGATCCAGCTGGCGCCGAACGATGCCTACAGCTTCGATCTTCGCGGACAGATTCATCAGGCCCGGGGCGATCAGCTGCGGGCCTTTGCCGACTATGACCGGGCGGTCGGCCTGTCCCCACAGACGGTCAACTATCTGTTTCGCCGGGGCAATGTCCTGCATGGGCTGGGCCGCTATGCCGACGCCATAGCCGACTTCGATGCCATCAACCGCATCCAGGCCCCGAATGCGACGGTGCTGAACGCCCTGTGCTGGAGCCGGGCGGTCTGGGGTCAGCAGCTTGATCAGGCCCTGGCAGAGTGCAATGAATCCTTGCGCCTGAGGAACGACGCCAACACCCTCGACAGCCGGGGCCTGGTGCATCTTCGCCGAAGCGACGCCGCGGCCGCCTTTGCCGATTATGACGCTGCCTATCGGCTGGATGCCGACTCAGCCTCAGCCCTGTATGGGCGTGGACTGGCCCAGATCCGGCTGGGCCGCGAGGTCGAAGGTCGGGCTGACATCGCCGCGGCTGTGGCTAAGGACCCCAAGACCGCCGAAAACTATGCTGGCTACGGCTTCCCTGCCCCCTGATCGGGGCTGACGGGGCCGGTCAGGACCGCCACGCCCGCCGACAGGGCCAGCTGGCGCGGATAGTCGCGGCTGACGCCCAGCATGTCGCCCAGGATCGGCCCGATCAGGGCGTCGGCAAAGGCCATGTAGGCGGCGGTCAGAACCAGGCCGGTGGCCTTGGCCTGGGCCTCTGCATCGCCCCCGGCCAGCCGGGCGACCCGCACCGCCAGGTCGCGCACCACCTCGGCCAGGCCCGCCGCCCGCTCGCCCTCACGCGCCAGAACCAGGGCGGCAGCCAGCTCGGCCGCCCCGCCCTGATCGGGCCCCGCACCAAAGGCGTCGAAGACCGCATCCAGCAGCTTGCGCTGGCCCAGTTCGCCCGGCTGCAGGGCTTCCAGCCCCCCCGCGATCCGCTCGGCCAGGTCCCGCACGACCCGATCCATCAGGGCCGCCTGCAAGCCGGCCGCCGATCCGAAATGGTGGATCAGATTGGCATGGCCGACGCCCATGCGCGCGCCCACGGCCTTCAGCGTGACCGCCGACGGCCCACCCTCGGCCAGCAGGGCGCGAGCCGCCACGATCGCCTCGGCGCGGGCATCGTCACCCCGCCGGCGCGTCGCGGGTGAAGCAGCAGTCGGATTAGTTGACATTAGTGTCAGTTAACTCCATCTTCGTCTGGTCGTAAGGAGATTACGCATGCCGGTCCAGACCTCGCCCGCCGACCTGACCATCACGGCCCGCCCCCTGCACATGGATCGTGACGCCCAGACCCCGCGCTGGTGGCTGAACGGCGATCCTTACGGCACGGCGGTAATGAACGCCCTGTCCCTGACCTTTCCGGATGGCGAGCGGTTCTTCATCCAGGCCGTGCGGCGTTTCGAGGGTGATTGCCCCCCCGCCCTGCGCGCTCAGGTCCGCGCCTTCGTGCAGCAGGAAGGGGCCCATACGCGCGAGCATATCGCCTTCAACGCCCTGACCGAGCGCTCCGGTTATGACGTGACCGAGGCCATGGCCTTTGTCGAGGCGCGCATCGGCCTGGCCCGGTCGCGCCCGGCCATCGCCCAGCTGGCCGCCACCGTGGCGCTGGAGCATTTCACGGCCGCCTTCGCCCATGCCCTGCTCAGCCGCCCCGAACTCCTCAAAGACGCGCCGCCCGAGCTGGCCCGGCTGTGGCGCTGGCATTCGATCGAGGAGATCGAGCACAAGGCCGTGGCCTATGACGTCTTCATGCACGCCATCTCGGGCCTGTCGCCGCTCAAACGCTGGGCCTTCCGCCGTCGCGCCATGATCCTGTCGACCCTGCTGTTCACCAAGACGGTGCGGGTCACGGCGCGGATGCTGCTGAAACAGGACGGCATTACCGGCCTGCGCGCACGCTGGGGCCTGTTCCGCTGGCTTTGGCTCAAGCCGGGCCTCTACCGGATGATCCTGGGCGACTATCTGACCTTCTACCGCCCCGGTTTCCACCCCTGGCAGACGGACGACCGCGCCCTGATCGCAGAGGCCGAGGCCGGTCTGGCCATGGCCGCCTAGGCCGCGCTCTCCACGTCGTCCTCGTTCAGCAGCTTGCCCTCGCGGCGCGGCTTCACATAGGGGGCCGGCTGCGGTGTCGAGGCATTGCCGCGCATCAGCGACCGCCCGGCCTGAAGCCCACCGGCCAGTTGAAGGGTCAGCCGTTCCTCGTCGCGGCGGCGCACGTCCTCGATCGTCTCGCGCGCCTCCTGGTCGCTCAGGCCCAGGTCCAGCAGCACCTTCTCGCTGAAGGCCAGGGCCGACTCGAACGTCTCGCGCACCTGATAGTCGACGCCCGCCTGGATCAGGCGGATGGAGTGCCCCCGGTCGAAGGCCCGCACGAACAGCTTGGTCAGGGGGAACTCCGATTTGACCAGTTCGACGATCCGGTCGGCGGCTTCGGGCTTGTCCACGCACACCAGGATGGTCTCGGCCTTTTCCGCGCCCGAGGCGCGCAGGGTGTCCAGCCGGGTACCGTCGCCGTAATAGACCTTGAAGCCGAAATTCCCGGCCGCCTGGATCATCTCCACATCGTGGTCGATGATCGAGACATCGACGTCGCGTGCCAGCAGCGGCTGGGACACGACCTGGGCGAACCGGCCAAAGCCGATGATCAGGACCCGTTCGCGCAGACCCTCGGCCCGGTCCACGCCCTCGGCCTCGTCCGGCGACAGGGTAGAGGCCGGCATGAACCGGCCGACGATCATGGTGGTCAGAGGCGTCAGCACCATGGACAGGATGACGATCGCCGTCAGGGCCGCCGAGACCCGGGCATCGAACACCCCGACCGACAGGGCGGCGGCATAAAGGACAAAAGCGAACTCGCCCCCCTGGGCGAACAGCACCGCGCGCTCGACCGATTCCCGCTCGGTCGCCTTGAACACCCGGCCGACGCCATAGATCGCAACCGCCTTCACCGCCATGAAGGCGACCACACCGCCGATGATGACCTGCCAGTCGGCCAGCACCACCGCGACGTCCAGCGACATCCCGACGCTGACGAAGAACAGGCCCAGCAACAGGGCGCGGAACGGCTCGACGTCGGCTTCCAACTGATGGCGGAAGGTCGATTCCGACAGCAGAACCCCGGCCAGGAAGGCCCCCATGGCCATGGACAGACCGCCCAGGTCCATCAGCCACGCCGCTCCCACCACGACCAGCAGGGCCCCATAGGTCATGACCTCGCGCCCGCCGTATCGCGCCAGGATGCGGAACACGGGGTTCATCAGGAACCGTCCGGCCAGGAAGACCACCGCCACGGCCCCGACGGCCAGACCGATGGTCCGCCACAGCGGCGGCGCGGCCTCGCCCGAGGTTCCCATCACCCCGGCCATGATCGCCACCACGGCCAGCAGGGGCACGATGGCCAGATCCTCCAGCAACAAGATGGAGACCGCCCGCTGGCCCAGGGGCGTCCCCATCTCGCCGCGTTCGTCCAGCATCTGCATGATGACGGCGGTCGAACTGAGCACAAAGCCCATGGCCCCGACGAAGGCGATCGGGGCCGACAGCCCGGCCGCCATGCCGGTCAGGGTCAGCAACAGGCCCGCCACCCCGACCTGGGCCACTCCCAGGCCGAAAATCTCTTTTCTCAGGCTCCACAGCCGGGCCGGTCGCATCTCCAGGCCGATGATGAACAGGAACATCACCACGCCCATCTCGGCGACGTGCAGCACCGCCTCGGGCTCACGGATCAGGCCGATCCCGAACGGCCCGATCAGCAGCCCTGCCGCCAGATAGCCGAGCACCGACCCCAGACCCAGACGCCGAAACAAGGGGACGGCCACGACCGCCACGGCCAGCAGACCCACCACATGGCCCAGCTCCAGACCTCCGCCCGCTTCCGCCATGATCGTTCGCCCCCCTGCTGCTCCGCTTCATTGTGGTGACGGCGGCGGAAGAGCGCTAGAGGCGTTCGTCAGGCTTCGTCAGGCGGCCCTGCCTTGTTTTTGCCCGAGACGACGCCGGACATGGCCTCAGGACACGGGAGGACGTTCGATGACCGATAAACCCCTAACACGCACCCTGGCGGCGCTGACGGCCGTAGCCATCGCTCTGCCCACACCCCTGATGGCGCAGGACCGCCCGGCCACGGCCGGCAATCGGGACAAGCCGGGCGACGGGGTCCCGTCCGTGGCGGCCTGTGCGCCCCTGGGCTTCCAGCTGCCGCGCCCGCAACCGGAGCAGACCTTTGCACCCGGTGTGAGCAGCGCGCGTTCCTATGTCGGCACGCCCCCGCCGCCCGCACCGCCACCGCCACCGCCACCGCCACCTCCGCCTCCGCCTCCGCCTCCGCCTCCGCCTCCTCCGCCCCCGCCCCCGCCGCCACCTTCGGCGCCCGTTCTGGTCACGCCGGCCGCCCCGGTCGTTGTCACGGCCAGCGCCATCTCTTCGACAACGCCCGCACCCGCCCAGGATCTGTCGTCACGCGACACAGCCCGCTATCCCGACGCCACGCCAAACCCGGTGCGCCGGGTCGCCGATGCCCCCGTCTCGACCTTTTCGATCGATGTGGACACCGTCTCCTACGCCAATGTCCGTGGCTTCATCGAGGACGGCATGTTCCCGCCCAAGGACGCCGTCCGGGTCGAGGAACTGATCAACTATTTCGACTATGGCTATGATCGTCCGACCAGCGCCAACGCGCCGTTCGCCGTCACCACGGCCGTCGTCGCCTCGCCCTGGTCGCCGGGCCGCCAGATCGTCCATATCGGGGTGCAGGGCTTCCAGCTGCCGACCGATCAGCAGCCGCCGCTGAACCTGACCTTCCTGGTCGATGTGTCGGGATCGATGGACGATCCGAACAAGCTGGGCCTGGCCCAGAAGGCGATGAATCTGGTCATCGACCAGCTGCGCCCCCAGGACACCCTGGCCATCACCTATTACGCCTCGACCGAGGGCACCACGATCGCCCCGACGCCGGGCGATCACAAGTTGCAGCTGCGCTGTGCCGTGGCCAGTCTGTCGGCCAGCGGCGCGACCGCCGGGGCGCGCGGCATGGTCAATGCCTATGAAACGGCCGAGGCGAATTTCGCGCCCGACCGCGTCAACCGCATCCTGATGTTCACCGATGGCGACTTCAACGTCGGCGTCACCGAGAACCGAACGCTGGAGGACTATGTCGCCGACAAGCGCGAAACCGGCATCTATCTGTCGGTCTATGGTTTCGGGCGCGACAACTATCAGGACGACCGGATGCAGGCGATCGCCCAGTCCGGCAACGGCACGGCGGCCTATGTCGACGACCTGAACGAGGCGCGCCGCCTGTTCGGGCCGATGTTCGACCGGGGGGCCTTTCCCATCGCCGACGACGTCAAGATCCAGGTCGAGTTCAACCCGGCCCAGGTCTCCGAATACCGGCTGATCGGCTATGAGACCCGCCTGCTGAACGAAGAGGATTTCACCAACGACCGCATCGATGCGGGCGAGGTGGGGTCGGGTGCCTCCGTCACTGCCCTTTATGAGATCACGCCCGTGGGCGGACCCAGCCAGATCCCCGACCGCCGCTATGAAGCCAATCGCGCGGCCCCGGCGGGTGATCCTTCGGCAGAGATCGCCTTCGTGCGCCTGCGCTACAAGCTGCCGGGCCAGGATCGGTCCATCGAGATGTCCACGCCGGTGACGCCGACGCCGGGCGAGGCGCCCGAATCCACCCGCTGGGCCCTGGCCGTGGCCGCCTTTGGCCAGAAGCTGCGGGGCGATCCGTGGATGGCCGAGGACTATGGCTGGGATCGCATCGTCGACCTGGCACAGGGCGCGCGCGGCGAGGACCCCTATGGCGACCGGGCCGAGTTCGTCCAGCTGGCCCGTGCCATGGGCACGATGTGGGAGGATGAGGAGTGAAGCGTGAGCACCGCACGCTTCACCGTCACTCCGCCCGGAACTGCAGCTCCGCCAGCCGGGCGTAAAGGCCACCCCGAGCGATCAGTTCGGGGTGGGTGCCCTGTTCCACGACGGCACCGTCCTGCATGACCACGATGCGGTCGGCCCGCAGGACGGTGGCCAGGCGGTGGGCGATGACCAGGGTGGTTCTGGCCTCCATCGCCTGATCCAGGGCCGCCTGCACCAGGCGCTCGCTTTCGGCATCCAGCGCACTGGTGGCCTCGTCCAGCAACAGGATCGGCGCCTCGCGGACCAGGGCGCGCGCGATGGCCAGCCGCTGGCGCTGACCGCCGGACAGGGACTTGCCCCGTTCGCCCAGCGGCGTGGCAAAGCCTTCGGGCAGGGCCTCGATGAAGCCCAGGGCTTGGGCCTCGGCCGCCACGGCGCGGGCGTCGTCCTCGGTCGCGGTTTCGCGGCCAAAGCGGATGTTTTCCAGCGCCGAGCCCGAGAACAGCGGGGCCTCCTGCGAGACCCAGGCGAACCGCCCGCGCACCGCGACCGGATCGGCATCGCGCACATCCACGTCGTCCACCGTCACCGCGCCCGCCTGCGGGTCATAGAAGCGCAGCAGCAGCCGGAAGACCGTGGACTTGCCTGCCCCCGACGGCCCGACCAGGGCCACGGTCTCGCCCGGCCGCACGGTCAGGGAGAACCCTTTCAGCGCCGGCAGATCGGGTCGGCCCGGATAGGCGAAGTCCACGCCCGACATCGACACTTCGCCGCGCGGCGGCTCGGGCAGGGCGCGCGGGCTGGCCGGGGGTGCGATGGCCGGCTGGCTCTGCATCAGCTCGTCGATCCGCTGCATGGCCCCGGCGGCCTTCTGCACATCGCCCCAGCTTTCGCCCAGCGCCCCCACGGCGCCGGCAGCGAATACCGACAGCAGCACGAACTGCAGCAGGGCGCCCGGCGACATCCGCCCGGCAATCACATCCTGGGCCCCCAGCCACAGGACCAGGGTCACGCCTCCGAACATGACGATGATGATCAGGGCCGTCATCCAGGCCCGCGCCTTCATCCGGGTCAGGGACACGCCGAACGCGGCCTCGACCGCCTCGCCGAACCGGCCGATGGCGCTGGCCTCGCGGCCAAAGGCCTGGACCGTCTCGATGGCATCGACGCTTTCGCCGGCAAAGCCGACGGCATGGGCGAACCGGTCCTGGGACGCGACCGTCAGCTTGCGAACCCGCCGCCCGAACAGGAACAGCGGCACGATCAGCACCGGCACGATCAGCAGCACCAGGCCGGTCAGCTTGGGACTGACCACCATCAGCAGGACGATCCCGCCGATCAGGGTCAGCACATTCCGCAGCGCATAGGAGACCGACGTCGTCATCAGGGTCTCGACCAGGGCGATGTCGGTCGTCAGCCGCGACAGCACCTCGCCGGTCCGCATCTTCACATAGAAGGCGGGATCCAGCGTCAGAATGCGCTGGAACAGGGCCTTGCGCAGATCGGCAATGACCCGCTCGCCCGTCTTGGTCACATAGAAATAGCGGACGGCTGTGGCCAGACCGAGGAACAGGGCATTGGCCCCCAGCAGCAGGAACCACAGGTTCAGCTGCGCACCGCCGCCTTGGAACCCGTTGTCGATCGCGCCCCGTGCCGTGACCGTCAGACCCAGCGACGCCGAGGTGGACAGCAGCAACCAGAAGCCTGCCAGCAGGGCGGGTGCCTTGTGGCGCACCGCGAGCGGCCACAGGCGCATCAGTGGCCGGATGTCGCGCGTCTTGGCGCGGCGCTCGCCCGCCTCGCTCATCTGTTCGGCCAGAACGGCCCCGGCACCCGGTCGGCCATCGGCTTCGGCACGGGCAGCAATCGGCGAGGGGTCGGTCATGGCGCAGCCTCTTGCCCCGGAACGCCCCCCGGTGTAAACGCCGCCGCTCACTCCCGCCGGGCTCTTTGGCGGGATTTCTTATTCTCCGTCGCAGCGAGCCACGGACCTGATCCGGGTCAAGCTTCAGCGACACTCAGCAAAAGCGCAGCGACGGTCGGCATCGTCATCGCGCAGAGACCGGACGACGACCATGAAAGCGGACACGCACCCCGACTATCACTTCATCACCGTGGTGATGACCGATGGCACGACCTATCAGACCCGTTCGACCTACGGCAAAGAAGGCGCGACGCTGAACCTGGACATCGACCCGACCACCCACCCGGCCTGGACCGGCGGCAATGCCCACATGCTGGACCGCGGCGGCCGCGTTTCGCGCTTCACCAACAAGTTCGGCGGCTTCCTCAAGAAATAAGCCCGTGCGGGATCGCCCGGGCGATCCCTGTGCGACATCACGGCAACGGAAGCGCCGGTCCCTTCGGGCCGGCGCTTTCTGTTTGCGCGGAACGCCGATAACATGGCGGGCGTTGGCTTTCGGGGTGCGGACAAGGTGTCCGTCACGGGGCGAGCAAGAGCGGATCTGTCATGAATCGACGCGAATTGGCCTTGGGTGCTGCGGTGACCGCCGTGTCGGGCGCGACAGCTATGGCCGCGCAGGCTCAGGTCCAGAGCCAGTCTCAGGCCCGGTCGGCCGCTGCCGTGGCCTTCTATGACGGCTTCAACGACCTTCTGGCCCGCGTGCCCGCCGCCTTCCAGGGCGATGTCCGCGCCTTCTACGAGATCAACGGCTGGAACCCGGTCTGGACGGCCGAGCGTGTGCGCGTGCTTCGCCAGGCGGCTTCCCGCGCTGAGCGCCATGGCCTGTCCCAGGGCGACTTCTTCGACTTCGACGCCGCCGTCACCGACGCTTCGCGCCTGGAGATGAACACCACGGTTGCGGCCCTGACCTACGCCCGCGTTCTGGCCGAAGGTCGGGTCCGGCCGGAGACGGTCGAAGACCTGTGGGAGATGCAGAAGAACCGCGTCGACCTGCCCGCGGGTCTGAACAACGCCCTGGCCACCAATCGCCTGGTGGACTGGTTCGAGGGGCTGGCTCCGACGGACCTGGGCTATTCCAATCTTTCGGCTGGCTATGTCCGGTATCGCCGCCTGATCCAGGACGGCGGCTGGCCCGTGTTCCGGGCCGGGGCCAATATCGAGCCGGGCGGCAGCGACCCGCGCGTCCCTGCCCTGGTGGCGCGTCTGGTGGCAGAGGGTGATCTGTCGGCAGCCGATGGCGCACGCCTGTCCGGCATGGGCAACTTTTACGGCCCCGAACTGGAAGCGGCGGTTCGCAGCTTCCAGACCCGCCACGGCCTGGTTTCCGACGGCCGCATCGGGACCGGCACTCAGCGTTCACTGTCGGCCTCTGCCGAGGACCGGGCCCGTCAGATCGCCCTGAACCTGGAGCGGCGCCGCTGGCTGAAGCGCGACCTGGCACCCGAGCGGATCGAGGTGAATACCGCCGCCGCCATCATGGTCTATGTGAAAGACGGCAAGCCGGTCCACTCCAACCGCGTCGTCGTCGGCACGCCCGAGAACCAGACGCCCAGCCTGGAAAAACCATTCGCCTCGGTCGTCGCCAACCCGCCGTGGTATGTGCCGGCTGGCATTGCCCGGAACGAGATCCTGCCGCGCGGGCCCGCCTATCTGGCGGCCAACAATATGTACATCTCCAACGGCACGGTCATTCAGCGGGCCGGCCCGACGGCGGCGCTCGGCTATGTGAAGTTCGAGCTGCGCGACAGCTACGCCATCTTCCTGCACGACACCCCGTCCAAGGCAGCGTTCAACAATGCCTATCGCCACCGCTCGCATGGTTGCGTCCGCGTGCAGGGTGCCGTCGAGTTTGCGCGTCTGCTGCTGTCGCCCGACCCGGATCGGCTGGCCGAGTTCGACGCCGCTCAGGACAGCCGCCAGACCAAGCGGATCCAGACCGGCCGCGAGATCAGCGTGCGCCTGCTTTACTGGACCGCCTTCGTCGACGGTCTGGGCCGCGTCGCCTTCCGTGAAGATGTCTATAGCCGCGATGAAAAGCTGGCCGACGCCCTTGGCATCGCCGTCAGCCTGCCGCGTCCGGTCATCGACGGCCGCGCCGACAGCAACGACGTCGGACCGTAAAGGAAGAGAACTGCCACCGACTTCTCCCTCCCCCGGCGGGGGAGGGAAAGCGGATGCTACCCCCCGAAGGCAGCCGCCAGGCGATCCATCTGGCTCAGCACCGGATTGACGACCTCCTCGGCCGGCAGGTCCGAATACATGCGCCGGTCCAGATACAGGACACGATCGTGCAGCTTTTCGGCGCGCACCATGTATTCGATCAGGGCAATGGGCAGTTCGGGATGGGTCGGCGTTTCGGCCGGCTTGCGTTCGGCCAGGCGATAGCGATCCTGCGCCGCCGCTTCGGGGGCGATGTCGCCTTCACGCACGGCCCGCTGCACCAGCAGCCAGGACGCGATCTGCATCAGGCGCGTGGTCAGCGTCATGCTCTCACCGGCATAGGCCAGGGCCGCGACGCGCGACAGCAGCTTGGATTCCCGGCGGCCATCTCCGTCCAGATAGGCGGCGGTCTCCTCGACCAGTTCCATCCCTTCGCGGAAGGTGCGATCGAACAGTTCCGAGGCGGCGAAATCGCGGACCTCGCCCGCGCGGTTCCAGCCGCTGCCGGCTGGAACGTCTGGTGCGGGCGGGCTCAGGTCGTCAGTGGCCATCAACTCAACCGTACTCATGCAAATCCCGCGTATCGTCCCGGCTCTGTCCCCAAAGGACGGCCACCGGACCGGTTCTGCAACTCCCGTGCCACGAGCCGTGGCGCATCGCGATAGTCAAACACCCTTAACGGCCGAAGTTGAACAGAGCATCGGCCGCGCTCTTGCGCGAATTCTTCGAGTCGATGGCCGCACGGACACGGGCGATCTCGGCCTCCAGCGCCTCGATCCGCTCGTTCAGCTCTTCGACGGCATACAGGTCGAGGTCCTCTCGGGACAGGGACGCGACCGCTGCGCCGCGCTTTGCGCGGGGCTCCAGATCCTCGAACATCGTGCCACCTCCTTGGCCTTCACCGTGGCGAGCCCCTATCTGAACGCCTGGACACGGACGATTGCAAGGGTGACGTCATGCGGGTGATCGAGATCGACGGCGGCTCCGGCCCGGCCACGGCGCTGCGGCTGGGTCAGCGGCCGACGCCAGAGGCGGCTCCGGGACAGGTGCGTATCCGTGTCCGGGCGGCGGGCGTGAACCGTCCCGATCTGCTTCAGCGCGGGGGCTTCTATCCCGCCCCGCCGGGAGCCTCGGACATTCTGGGACTGGAGGTCGCCGGCGAGATCGACCAGTTGGGCCAGGGCGTCACCGGCTGGAGCCTGGGCGACCGCGTCTGTGCCCTTTTGGGCGGCGGCGGCTATGCCGACCATGCCGTGGTCGATGCGCGTCATCTGCTGGCCCTGCCCGCCGATCTGGATGACATCCAGGCGGCGGCCCTGCCCGAGACCCTGATCACCGTCTTTGCCAATGTCTTCGAGGCGGGCGGGCTGAAATCCGGCGAGACCCTGCTGATCCATGGAGCCACCAGCGGCATCGGCGTCACCGCCATTCAGATGGCCAAGGCGGCAGGTGCCCACGTGATCGCCACGTCGCGCGGTCTGGCCAAGACGACCGCGGCCCTGTCGCTGGGGGCCGACATCAGCCTGGATGCCACGCGAGATGATCTTCCGGCGGCGATCGCGGCTGCCGGCGGGGTCGATGTGGTGCTGGACATGGTCGGCGCCGACTATGCGACGCTGAACCTGGAGGCCCTGAAACCCGGCGGCCGCTGGGTTGTCATCGCCACCTTGTCGGGGCCGCTGGCCCAGGTCGATCTGCGACGGGTGATGATGAAGCGTCTGGTCCTGACCGGCTCGACCCTGCGCGCCCGGTCGGCCGACGAAAAGGCCAGGCTGATCGCGGCGGTGCGCGACCGGGCCTGGCCCTGGGTCGTGTCGGGTGCGGTCCGCCCTCCGGTGGAGGCGACCTTCCCGCTGGATCAGGCCGCCCTCGCCCACCTCAGGCTTGAGGCGGGCGAGCACGTCGGCAAGATCGTCTTGACGCCGTAGCGGTTACCAGCGACCGCCGCGCACCGGGCGCAGCGACGAGATGCTGTCGTTCATTCCGAAGCGCTCCAGATTGCTGACGTCATAGTTGAACGTCTGGCAGCGCCCACGGAAGTTGGCGTCGGTGCAGGCTTCCCATTCGCCCTGGAAGCGCATCGAGCTGATCCGGTCGTTCAGGCCGCTGGACCGCAGGTCGGGGATCGCACCGCGCAGCGTCAGCGAAGCACCGCGGTAGTTGGCATCGCGATAGACGGTGATGGTGTTGCGGCCACCGTTGCCGCCCCAGTTGCCACCGCCATTGTGGTCGCCCCAGCCGCCGCCGTTGTTTCCGCCGCCGTTCTCGAAGTCGCCGCGAACGTTGCCGCAGACCAGACGGCCATTGTCGTTGGCGACGTCGTAGTTGCCGCAGCGCTGCAGATCGATGGAGGTGCCGCGCAGGCGCCCGCGCTCATCGCGGCAATCGGCATACAGTCGACCCTGGTTGACGTAGGAACCGCTGCAGGTGGCCGCATAGCTGCCGCGCGGGGCCACGCGCTGGGGGCCGTCCTGGCCGCCGTAGGGGGCATATTCCTGAGGCGCGCCGGAAAGGGCCGCCATGGCCGCCAGGCTGATGATCGACAGCATATCAATTCCCTCCAGTTGAGTTCCTGTGACGCCAAACGCGTCCATGGGCTCCATTGTTCACAGCCTGGATGAACCGTAGCTGTATGAGGTTGTCGGACATCGTTTTCTTTTCTGCAGAAACGGCCTATATCGAAACATCAACGCCCGGCCGAAAGGTCGGGCGCCTTTGTTTCCGCGACCCTTCAAAGGCCGCCACAGAACCGGAATACAGGTCCATGACCGACATCCTGATGCCCAAGGCGACCGCAGTCTGGCTGGTCGACAATACCTCGCTCACCTTCGAACAGATCGCCGACTTCTGCGGCCTTCACCCGCTGGAAGTGCGCGGCATCGCTGACGGCGACGTGGCGCGCGACATCCGGGGGGCCGATCCCCTGGTCAATGGCCAGCTGACCCGCGAAGAGCTGGACAAGGCCCAGAACGACGAGGCCTATCGCATGAAGGCCGTCGTCAGCCGCCATGCCGAGCTGCTGAAGCCGGCCAAGGCCCCGCCGAAATACACCCCCGTCTCGCGCCGTCAGGATCGCCCGGATGCCATCGCCTGGTTCGTGCGCAATCACCCCGAGGTGACCGACGCCCAGATCGCCAAGCTGCTGGGGACCACCAAGTCCACCATCGAAAGCGTGCGCAATCGCACCCACTGGAACAGCGCCAACATCAAGGCCGTCGATCCGGTGACCCTGGGTCTCGTCGGGCAGCTGCAGCTGGACGAAGTGGTCAAAAAGGCCGCCGACAAGAAGGCCAAGGACGACCTCAAGCGTGGCGGTCCGACCCTGCAGGAGATCGAGGCCGAACCCGCCGAGCCGGAGTTCGTCCCCGATGCCGCGGAACGTCGTGGTGCCGAACCCACCGCCGAATCGGTGTTCGGCAAGCGCGACTGATGCCTTTTTCCCTCCCCTTCACGGGGGAGGGCGCGCCTTACACCTCGAAGCGCACGCCCTGGGCCAACGGCAGGTCGCGGCTGAAATTCACCGTCTGGGTCTGACGGCGCATATAGGCCTTCCAGGCATCCGACCCGGACTCGCGGCCGCCGCCGGTCTCCTTTTCACCGCCAAATGCCCCGCCGATCTCGGCGCCTGACGGGCCGATGTTCACATTGGCGATGCCGCAGTCCGAGCCCCAGGCCGACAGAAAGGCCTCCGCCTCGCGCACGCTGTCGGTAAAGACGCAGGAACTCAGCCCCTGCGGCACCGCATTCTGCATCGCCACGGCTGCGTCGAAGTCCGACCAGGTCATGACATAGAGGATGGGCGCAAAGGTCTCGTGCTCGACCACGGCCGTCTGGGCGGGCATCCGCACGATGGCGGGCCGCACATAGGACACCGCCCCCTCCACCCGCGTCCCGCCGACCAGAAGCTGCCCGCCCTGTTCGGCGGCCTGGGCAAGGGCGGTCTCGAACCCGTCCACCGCCGCCTCGTCGATCAGGGGCCCCAACAGCACGCCTTCCTGACGCGGGTCGCCGATCGGCAGGGTGTCATAGGCCGCCACCAGCCGCGCGATCAGGCCTTCTGCCACATCCTCATGCACCAGCAGCCGCCGCAGGGTCGTACAGCGCTGGCCGCATGTGCCCACTGCGGAAAAGGCAATCGCCCGAACCGCCATGTCCAGGTCGGCCGAGGGCGTCACGATCATGGCATTGTTGCCGCCCAGTTCCAGCAGAGACCGTCCCAGACGTCCGGCGACCGCCGTGGCCACGGCCCGTCCCATTCGGGTCGATCCCGTTGCCGAAACCAGCGGCACGCGAGGATCGGCGGCCAGGGCCTCTCCGATCTCCTTTCCGCCGATCAGCAGTTGCGACAGACCCGGCGGGGCATCGGCAAAACGCGCCGCTGCACGCTCGAACACGGCTTGGGTGGCCAGTGCCGTCAGGGGCGTCTTTTCGGACGGCTTCCAGATCACGGGATCGCCGCAGACCAGGGCCAGCGCCGCATTCCAGGCCCAGACCGCCACCGGAAAGTTGAAGGCCGAGATCACCGCAACCGGCCCCAGCGGCTGCCAGGTCTCGCGCATGTGATGGCCCGGGCGTTCGCTGGCCAGGGTCAGGCCGTACAGCTGCCGTGACAGGCCCACGGCAAAGTCGCAGATTTCGATCATCTCCTGCACCTCACCCAGGCCCTCGGACACGATCTTGCCGGCCTCCAGCGTCACCAGACGGGCCAGGTCGGCCTTGGACGCGCGCAGTTCCTCACCCAACAGCCGAACCAGCTCTCCCCGCCGCGGCGCGGGCACCCGCCGCCAGGCCTGGAAGGCCGTTGCCGAACGGGCGATGACCGCCTGGACCTGATCCGGCGTGGCCTCGTGCAGGCGGCCTGCCGATGAGCCATCGATCGGCGAGCGGGTCGGCAGATCACCGCCCCAGACCCCGTCGGCCACGCCCAGTCGCGTCAGGATGCTTCTGGCTTCATCCGCTGCTGTGGTCATCGCCCGTCTCCTTGTCTTGTCGGCCCGGCTTAGCGGTGCCTGCGGCACAGGCAAAGCGGAACCGCCGCGCCGTCATCGGGTTCTGAACCGCATTCCCCCTGTCAGGAGCCAATGCCATGAAAGTTCGCGATGTGATGAGCAAGGATGTCCAGATCGCCCGCCCCGGTGATCCCATCCAGGAAGTTGCCGCCCGCATGGCCGCCGGCGATTTCGGCTTCATGCCCGTGGCCGATGGCGAAACCCTGATCGGCACGATCACCGATCGCGACATCACTGTCCGCGCCGTCGCCGCCGGGGCCGCGCCCTCTGCCTCCGTGGTCGAATACATCACCCGCGACCCGCACACCGCCCACGAGGACGATGACCTCAAGACCGTGCTGGACGCCATGGGCAGCCGCCAGATCCGCCGCCTGCCGGTGCTGGACAAGAACGAGCGTCTGGTCGGCGTGGTGTCTCTGGGCGACCTGTCCACCCGCGTGAAGGAAAAATACGCCGGCGAGGCGCTTGAGGACATCTCGCGCACGGCCTGACGTTCACCGCTTCTTCACCCTGCCTCCAAACGCCCCGTTCACCGATGCCGGTCATTCTGACCTGCGGTTGGAGGTCGAATGGCACGCGCGCAGTTCCAGAAGGGTCAAAAGGTCTGGGTCGAATGCGTCGGTGCATGGGCCCAGATCGAGAAGGTCCAGCCCGTCTGGGCCAAGGGCTTCGAAGAGCCGGTCCGCGTCACCTATGACGTGGGTTTGGGCCGGGAATTCCTGGGGCATGAGCTGCTCGCCCCGGTCGAGGACCCGGCCGCGCAGGCCACCGAGCAATGGCGGCTGCTGCGCGCCCGCAACAAATGGCAGGCGGCAGAGGACTGCCCCCACCACCCCTTCCCCGGCAGCTATCCCGTCGTGGTGACGGACGCAGCGGACTGGGGCGGCTGGCGCGTGCCCGGGGCCGAATACGACCGCGATCCCGAGCGCATCGAGTTTCAGGCCCGGCTGATCGCCGCTGCGCCTCAGCTGATGGCCGTGGCCCAGGCCTTGATCGACGCCGTCGATGAAGCCCCCGAGGACGCCCCGCCCGAGGCCCGCGCCCTGGCCCGCCAGGCCCGCACGGTGGTGAAGGGCATCACCGATGTGCTGGCAGCCCCCTCTTCCACCCAAACCGCACCGTCCAGGCCGACCCCGGCTCAGATTGAGTCCCGCGCGCCACAGGCGGCGTAAGGGTTAAGCCAAGGTTACGCAGCGTCTCGACACATCCTCGCGACGCAGCCTAGATTCCCACGGTGCTGAATCGTCGGGAGGCCGCCTTGCGGGGCACGGAGCGCCGCTACAGCGGACCGGGGCGACGCGCCTCGGACAACCGCAGGGGTCCGCCCGCCTGGGCTCGCATCCTGCTGCTTTGCATTACGCTGGCTGTCGCCGTCTATGTGCTGCTCTTCGCCCGCGAACTGGCCCGTCCGGCCCGTGAAGCCCAGACCCTGCGCGAACAGGCGCTGAACCGCGAAACCCAGCTTTATGCCGCCGTGATCCAGGCCCGCCTGGGCGAAGCGGCGGCCGGACTGAGCGTCGCCGTTCAGGCGCTCGAAGACGGCTCTGCCCCGGCCGCCCTGGCCCGTGCCCAGGCGGCGGCACCGAACACCCGTTTTTCGATCGGCGATGCCGGAGTGGCCGGGACCCGCCTCAGCCCGGACGGTCGCTCCCTGTTGACGCGCAGACCGGCTGCCGACCAATGGGTGACCACGACCACTGCCCTGCCGGCCCTGAACAGCGCCGACGCGGACGTCACGGTCAATCTGATGCCGACCGAGGCCGCCACCGATGCGGGGTCGGCCAATACCCGTCGCGTCGCCCTGCCTCTGGGAGAAACCGGCCTGAGCGTGGTCGGATCTCAGCCGCAGTCGACCGCCCCCAACCTGCTGGACGATGCCTGGGTCCTGCTGGCACCGGTGGTGATCGGCGCCATGGTTCTGTTGCTGGTGCTGATCCAGCAGGCCCGGCAGCGGGGCCTGCGAAAGGAGTTCGCCGAGACCGAGCGCCGGTTCCGGGTAGCGGTCGAAGGGGCCCGCTGCGGTGTCTGGGAATGGGATCTGGAGGCGGATCAGGTCACCGTCTCGGACTATATGGCCGTGATGCTGGGCCTCGAGCGCGGCGGGGTGGTGCCTGCCGAAATCGTGATGGCCCGCGTCCATCCGCGCTATCGCGATCCGCTGCTTCATGCCCTGCGCCAGGCGGCGACCTTCGGAGCCTTCGAGGCCAGCTTTCCGGTGCCTGACCCACAGGGCCGCGCCCGCTGGATCGACGCGCGGGGTCAGGCCCGCGGCGACCGGGGCGACGAAGGCTTCACCGTCATCCTCGGCGTGGCTCTGGACATCACCGAGGAACGCCGTGCCAAGGCCCAGGCCCAGGCCGCCGAGGGGCGCCTGCGCGATGGTATCGAGAGCGTGTCTGACGCCTTTGTTCTGTTTGACCGCCAGGGCCGGCTGATCCTGTGGAACCAGGCCTTCAAGGACGCCTTCGGCTTCGACGAGGGCGTGGTCCGGCGCGGGGCCCAGAAGGACGAGCTGAACCGCATCGCCGCCCTGTCCATCAAGACCGAACACGCGGCCGCCGGGTCGCGGGCCGGTGCGCGCGAGGTCGAACTCCAGGACGGCCGCTGGCTGCAGCTGTCCGAGCGCTATACGTCCGACGGCGGCACGGTCGTCACCGCCGCCGACATCACCACCATCAAGATGCAGGAGGCCGAGCGCCGCCGCGCCGCCGATGGCCTGCGTCAGATGATCGACCAGCTGGAAAAGAGCCAGGAAAAGCTGTCCCTGCTGGCGCGCAAATACGAGGTCGCCATGACCCGGGCCGAAGCCGCCAACCAGGCCAAGTCCGAGTTCCTGGCCAATATGAGCCATGAGCTTCGCACCCCCCTGAATGCCATCAACGGCTTTTCGGAAATCATGGCTGCCGAGATGTTCGGCCCCTTGGGCGACCAGAGGTACAAGGGTTACGCGGCCGACATCCTGCGCTCGGGCCAGCATCTGCTCAGCCTGATCAATGACATCCTGGACATGGCCAAGATCGAGGCCGGCAAGCTGACCCTGCACTATGAGACGGTCTCGGTGCAGGAGATCTGCGAGGACGCGATCCGTCTGATGCGGGGCAAGGTCGACGAGGCGGGTCTGACCCTGCGGCTGCAGACCCCGGACCTGCCGACCATCGAGGCCGACCATCGCGGGGTCAAACAGGTGCTGCTGAACCTGATCTCCAATGCGGTGAAGTTCACGCCTGAAGGCGGCAGCATCACCGTGGCCCTGTCGATGGCGGCGGGCGAACGCATCCGGGTGGCCGTCACCGACACGGGCATCGGCATTGCCGCCGACGACCTGGCCCGGCTGGCCCGTCCCTTCGAACAGGTCGAGGGCCAGCATTCCAAGACCACCCAGGGCACGGGCCTGGGTCTGGCCCTGACCAAGGCGCTGATCGAACTGCACGGCGGCGAACTGACGATGGACAGCGAGCCCGGCCGCGGCACCACCGTCGCCTTCGACCTGCCGATGCGCCGCCCGGCGGCAGCGCCTGTGGAACAGGCCCGCGCGGCCTAAACGGCCTCAGGCCGGGACATAGGTCAGCCGCACCACGTCGCCACTCATGACCTCGTGCTCAACAAGGCGAAGCCGCGATCGCGGGCCTGCGAACAGGGGCTTGCCCTCGCCGATGACGACGGGGTGGACATAGAGGCGATACTCATCGACCAGGCCGAGGTCACCCAGGCCTTTAGCCAGTTCTGGCCCCGCGACCTCGATGATGCCCTCATGCTCGGACTTGATCCGTCGCAACTCAACTTCAACGTCTCGATCAATCAGAGTGGCGTTCGGCCCTACTGACCTCAGGGTGCGCGACACGACCCATTTGGGCTGCGCTCGCCAGGCTGAGGCAAAATCGCGTTCGGCGGCACTCCAGCCAGGCTGGTCTTCGTCCCAATACCGCATCGTCTCGTACATGCGTCGTCCATGCACCACGCCCGAGAGACTGCGCATGTCCTCGACGAAGTGCTGAAACAGAACCGGATCGGGCGCGAAGGCGTCATGATCGACATAGCCGTCCAGCGACTGGTTCAACGCAAAGACGAACTTGGCCATGTTCCAAAACTCCTGACGCTCACTGCAGTCGAGCCTGCGCCAGACTTATGGCATCGGCACCTTCGGTTCACGTCCCTCCCCTCGCCCGCGCCCGCCGCCCCGACCACGCGGGCCATTGCGGGACAGGATGGGGGCCAGGGCCGCGCGGTCGGCGGGCGTCAGCGTTTCGAACAGGGCCAGGGAATCCTCCTCCAGCCGTGCCCGTCCCCGCAGCTCGGCGGTCCGTGAGCGTTCCAGCAGGGCGCGGACGGCAGCGGCATCATAATCCGGTGCGGTGACCGCCTGGACGGCCTGGCGACGCAGCGTCCGCGCCTCCTCGAAGTCCGGGCGAGCCGCCAGGGCCGAGGCCCGCATGGCGGCACGAACCGTCTGCTGCACTTCGGGATCGACGCTCTGGACCACCTCCCATGCGGGCGGACGGCCACCGGGTCGCCGCTGCTGTTCTACCCGTTCCTCGACCTTGGGACGGGTCACGGCCACGGTCACAAAGGCGGTCGCCGCGAACAGGTTCAGCGCGACCGAGACGGCCAGCAGGATCTTCAATGTGCGTGCGGTCACCCCACCCACTCCGTGTCATCGACGGCATCCAGCGACGCCTGATACAGGACCGCATCGGCCTGGGCATCGGCCGTCAGGTGGGTGGTCAGGCCAAGACCGGCCACAACCCCGGCACAGGCCGCCGCCGCCCAGCCGGCGCCCGCCACCAGGAAGATCCGGTCCAGCCACCGCCGCCCCGTCCGTCCGGCCTTCAGGCCCGACTCTGCGGCCGCTGCAATCACCCGATCGCGCAGGGCCATGCTGACGACGGGGGCTTTGGACCCGTGCAGCAGGGCATCGATCTCGTCCGCCTCGGCCAGGGCTGCGCGTGTAGCCTCCGGCGCTGTGGCCAGAAAGGCCTCGGCCGCCGCCCGTTCGGACACGGGCCAGCGCCGCGCATCCGCGCCATAGGCGTCGATCAGGGCGTTGAACCGATCCGGCGTCATCTCAACTCTCTCCATCTGCGCCGGACCGGAGATCGGCCAGCGACAGTCTCAGAGCCCGGCGTCCACGGGACAGCAGGCTTTCCAGCGCCTCGACACTGATCGCCATCAGGGCCGCAGCCTCGATATTGGTCAGTTCCTGATAGTGGCACAGCACGATGGCTTCGCGCTGACGCTCCGGCAGGGCCGCCAGGGCCGCATCGACACGATGGGCGGTGTCGGCGGCGATCAGGCCGCGATCCGGGGCGGGCCCCTCATCGGGACGATCCGGCGGGCTGTCGGTCGGCACCTCACGGCGACGCCGCAGCCGATCATAGCACAGGTTCAGCCCGACCCGATGCAGCCAGGTGTCGAACCGCGCCTGCCCCGGCGTCCAGCGCGGTGCCTGTTTCCAGGCCCGAAGCATGGCTTCCTGCGCCACATCCTCGGCCTCGACCGGGTCGTTCAGCATCCGTTGGGCGAGCGCCAGCATGCGCGGCAGCTTGCGGGCCACCATGGCCTGAATGGCCGCGGGGTCGCCCTGACCCACGCGGCGCACCAGATCCTCATCGGGGTCGGCGACGTTCGCCAAGCCGGCCTCTCTCCTGAGCGCAAGGAGGGGCGACCGAGCGATCGCGACCGTCCCCGACATGGTCTTACTCCGAAGTCGACGCCGCTGGCGATGCCGCCTGTTGACGGGCAGCCCGGCGTTCGCGGCGATCCTCGCGGCGCGCCTGATGGGCGGCACGCTGTTCCTCGGCCGTGACATAGCCGTCGCTGTTGGCATCCATCCGGCCAAAGGCCTGTTCCGCCTTGGCCTGGGCCTCGGCGATCACCACCGGACCCCGCTCACGGCCCTGTCCGCGACCGCCCGCACGGTGCGGCCCACGGGGACCATGCCGGCGTCCGGCACGGTCACCGCGTTCCGGCCGCGCTTCGACGGCGGCATCGAACTCGGCCCGCGTGACCGAACCGTCGCCATTGGCATCCAGACGGGCAAAGCGGCTGTCAGCGCGTTCGGCGCGCCGGGCCTCGCGATGCGCCTGCATCTCCTCGGCGCTGACCGAGCCGTCACGGTTGGTATCCATGGCCGTCAGGCGGACGATCCGACCATCGACGAACTCCGCCCGGCTGATACGGCCGTCGTTGTCGGTGTCGGCGCGCTGCATACGGCCGGGACGATCCTGTCCCGTACGGTCCTGACCGGGCATGGACTGCTGGGCAATGGCAACGCCCGCTGCGGCGGCCAAGGTCAGGGCTGCCACGCCGCCGACCAGCAATGTCTTGGTCTTGGTCTTGTTCATCTCGATCTCCACGATCCCAAAGGGAATCCAAAACCCCCGTCTTGGAAGATCAAACGCGAACCGGGTCAGAGTCCGTCGCGGACCGGTTTCAGCACCCGTTCGAACGCCGCCCGGGCCCGCTTGCGCACCGAGGCGAGCCGCTTCTCCAACTGGCCGAAGGTCTTGCAGCCGCCCGCCGTGGCCAGCAGCGCGCGCAACCCCTCAGGCTCGCCCTGCGGGTCGGGCTTTTCGTCAAAGGCCGCCCCAAGCACTTGGTTCAACGCCTGCTGCAACCGCCAGGCCTCGGCCAACGCCGGATCGTCCTTCAGCGCCGCCAGGGTGGACACCGTCAGCGGCCCGCCCTGCGCCGCCGAAGCCAGCTGACGCACCTGGGCCACGAACTCGGCATCCACCTGACCGCCGGGGGCCAGCTTCAGATCCCACGGCCCCTGGCCCGGACGCTCGCGCGCCATCAGATCGCGCATCCGCCGCGCATCCGCTGCCACGTCGATCCCAGGCCGGGGCCGTCGCAGGATCGCCTCCAGCGTCGCCGTCGTCCGGGCGGCAAATTCCGGATCGTCGCTCCACACCACCCGCGCGCGGGTCAGAGCCATGAACTCCCAGGTATCGGCCTCCTGGGCATAGTATTCGGCCACGGCGGACAGCCGCAGGGACACCGGCCCCTTGGACGCGCCGGGGCGCAGCCGCATGTCGACCTCATAAAGCCGGCCCTCTGCCGTATGGGCCGACAGGGCCGCGATCAGCCGCTGGGTCAGCCGCGAATAGAACACACCGGCGGCCCACCCCTTGGCGTCCGTTGCCGCTTCCGGCGGCGCTTCATAGACGGTCATCAGGTCCAGATCCGACGCCGCCGTCATCTCGCGAGAGCCCGCCTTGCCCAAGGCGACCACGGCGAGACTACCGCCGTGCAGGGTGCCGCCCTGACGCACCGCTTCGGCTGTCGCCACCGGAGCCAGGGCCGCGATCACGGCATCGGCCAGGGCTGTATGCGCCCGGCCCGCCTCGTCCGGTTCGATCCGCCCGGTCAGGGTCTGGATGCCGATGCGGAACATCTGATCGCGGTGCAGTCGCCGGACCGCATTCATCGCCGCCTCGAAATCGGGTGCCGTACGCGCCTCCTCGGCCATCTGGTCGAACAGGCCGGTGTTGGCCCCCAGCGGTGTCTGGAACCGGGAGTCCAGCATACTGTCCAGCGCTGCCGGATAGCGGCCCAGGGTCCGGGCCAGACGCGGCGCATAGGCCAGGACCCCCAGAACCATGGCGAACAACGCCGGCTGATTCAGAAACAGAGCCTGGACCTGAACCCCGGCGGACAGGGCCGAAAAGAACACCGCAAACCGACGGAAGGCGGCATCCGGCGTCCCGGTCTCGGCAACCGCCGTCAGCAGCCGGGGGGCCAACCGGGTGAACAGCTCTCGCCCGCGTTCCGATCGCGTCGCCGGGATGCGCCCATGATGCCAACTGCGGATGGTATCGGCGACATTGGCCGGATCGCTAAACCCCATCCGGCTCAGGGTCAGCAGGGTCTCGGGGTCGTTCTCCACCCCCGTGAAGACCAGGCTGCCATAGGGAGAGGCCAGGGTCTCCTCGCCCTCGAACAGCTCTCCATAGCGATGGTTCACACCCGTCAGCAGCGCTTCGACCGAGGCGTCGAATCCAGCCAGATCCCCTTCGCCTGCCAGCGCCGCCACCATGCCGCGCCGCACCGGATCGACGGGCAGGACATGGGTCTGTTCGTCATCCAGCATCTGGATGCGGTGCTCCAGCCCGCGCAGACGGCCATAGGCAGCGCTCAGTTCCGCCGCCACGGCTTGCGGCACATGACCGGCCGCCGCCAGGGCGGCCAGGGCGTCCAGGGTCCGAGGGCTGCGCAAGGTCCGGTCGCGCCCGCCCAGGATCAGCTGCTGGGTCTGGGTATAGAATTCGATCTCGCGGATCCCGCCGCGGCCCAGCTTCACATTGGCCCCGGCGGCTTCCAGCCCGTCGCCGGTCTTGTGGACATGGATCTGTCGCTTGATCGACTGGATGTCGAGGATGGCCTGATAATCCAGGCTGCGCCGCCAGACGAAGGGCACCAGAGCCTTCAGGAAGGCCTTGGCCTCGGCCATGTCGCCGATCACCGGCCGCGCCTTGATGAAGGCGGCCCGCTCCCAGTTCTGGCCGACGGATTCGTAATAGGCCAGGGCCCGCTGGGTGGCGATGACCGGCGGGGTCGATGACGGATCGGGCCGCAGCCTCAGATCGACACGGAACACATATCCGTCCGCCGTCCGCTCCTGAAGCAGGGTCGCCATGGCCTGCGCCATCCGGTCGACGAACCGCTGCACCTCTGTCCCTTCAGGCAGGACCGCGGCGACCGCGTCGGGGTCATAGAACAGCGACAGGTCGATATCGCTGGAATAATTCAGCTCGAACGCCCCGTGCTTGCCCATGGCCAGACCGAACAGGCCGGGCACGGGATTGTCCGCATCGGGCGCCGACAGCAGTCGTCCGCGCTCCCTCTGGTCATGGGCCACCGCTCGCAGGGCGCACTGGGCAGCCGCATCGGCGAAGCGTGACAGGGCCCCTGTCACGGCGTCCAGGTCCCAGACCCCGCCCAGATCGGCCAGGGCCGTCAGCAGATGCAGGTCCGCCTTCAGGCGCCGCAGCGGCACCCGAACCTCATCCGCCCCCCCCGTCAGGGCTCCGGTCTCGGCCAGCAGGTCCGCCAGCCGCTGATCGGGCCGGGTCTCCAGGATCAGGTGCAGGGATTGCGGCCGTCGCCGCGCCAGACCCGCCAGATAGGGCGACGCGCCGAACACCGGGGCCAGTTGGGGCCAGGCGGCATCCAGCGTCGGTTGCCAGCCTTCCGCACCGGCGGCTTCCGCCAGGGGTTCGCGGGCACGTTCTGCCGCGCCGGGATCAAAGACCGGACCACAGGGGCGAAAGACCGTCATGAGGGTTGCCGCCTCATGCCGAGGCCGGCGGCAGGATCAGCGCGACCCTCAGGCCGGGCCCGGAACCATCATAGACGCCCGGCCCCTCGTCCAGGGTGATGCGCCCACCGTGTGCCTCGATCACCGCCGCGACCAGCGACAGGCCCAAGCCCGATCCCGCCTCGGTCCGGCTGTTGTCCAGGCGCACGAACCGCTGGATCACGCGCTCGCGGTCTGCCTCGGGCACGCCGGGGCCGGTGTCGGTGACCGAGAACTCGATCTCGCCCGAGGACCGCCTCCGCGCCCGCAGCTTCACCGCCCCGCTGGGCGGCGTGTATTTGATGGCATTGTCGATCACATTGGCCAGGGCCTGGGCCAAGAAGGGCTGATTGGCCTCCACCATCAGCCCGCGCTCGATCTCGGCGGAAAACTCCAGCCCCTTGTCCTCGGCCGCGGGCTCGTACAGTTCGGCCATGTCCTCGGCCAGGTCCGCAGCATCGAACAGGGCGGGGTCCGGCGTACGCCCCGCCGCCGCCTGCAATCGGGCAATAGCCAGCACGGTGTTGAAGGTTTTGAGCAGGGCGTCGGCCTCGTCCAAAGCCACCCCCAGGGCATCGACCCCCGACACCTTTCCGGCCTCGGCATCGATCAGGGCCACCTCCAGCTTGGCGCGCATCCGCGTCAGCGGCGATCGCAGGTCGTGGGCGATGGCATCGCCCGCGTGACGGATCGAGGCCATGGAGGTTTCCAGCCGATCCAGCATCGTGTTCAGCCCCTGGCCCAGCTCGTCCAATTCGTCGCCGGTCGAGCGGACATCGGCGCGCGCCCGCAGGTCGCCTTCCTGGACCGCGAGGACGACCTTGTTCAACCGGCCCATGGAGCGTTCGACATTGCGGCTGATGATCAGTCCGCCGCTGAGGCCCAGCAGCAGCACCATGGCCATCGCCCCCCACAGCGCCTGGGTCAGACGGTCCAGATACCGTTCGGTGTCGCCCATCGACTGGCCGACGAACAGCCGCTCACCACCGGCCAGCTCATAGTCAACGCCGATCCCCTGCGGTCGCTCGACCCGGCCTTGATCGTCCGTTTCGGTCAGTCGAAACGTGTCCCACTGGCCCTCGGTCGCCCCTGGTGAGGGCGAAATGGGCGACTGATCCAGATTGCGGCTGACAAAACCCCCGTTGGCGTCGGTCAGGACGTAGAGGCTGGGCCCGCCCCGGCTGATCCGCTCGATCAGCGCCACGTTCAACCCCTCAAAGCCGCGCGCCCGATAGACGGCCATCAGACTGTCCGCCTCGGCCCTAACCTGGCTCCGCGCCCTCGCCTGCGCCTCCGACGCCGAGGCCACATAGACATAGGCCAGCACCGCACTGGCCGTCGCCGCGAACAGCGCCAGAAAAAGCAGCGTCACCCGAAACGGCGTCCGCCGAAAAAGCGTGGGAAGCCTCAACTCTCCCTCCCCTTCATGGGGAGGGACGACCGCGTCAGCGGTCCGGGTGGGGAAGTCTCCAGGACGTCTCTGATATAGGTCAGCACGGCGTGCAGATTGTCCCGTATGGCGGCATTCTCAAAGCGCAGCGTTCGGAATCCCTCGCGTGCGAAGACCGCGTCGCGAATTCGATCGTGTTCAGCCTGCTGCTCCGTTCGATGGGAGGCGCCGTCAACTTCCAGGATCAATCGATACTCAAAGCAGACGAAATCCAGGAAATAGCCTCTGACCGGCGCTTGCTTGCGAAAATGGTAGCCGTCACGCCTCAGCCCCTTCAGTCCGACCCACAATCGCGCTTCAGGAGGGGTCAGTGCCTTGCGCATCTCCCTCGCCCTGGTCGTCGGTTTCATGGGCTGAACTTCCCCACCCGGCTTCGCCTGAAGGCGAAGCGTCCCTCCCCATAAAGGGAAGGGAGATTGCGTATTGCCCCCTCCCCTCCGGGGGAGGGAAAAGCGACCCCCTGCGTCAGGCTTCCAGACGATACCCCGCCCCGCGCACGGTCTGCAGCATGGCGCGGTCGAAGCCCTTGTCGATCTTGGACCTCAACCGGCTGATGTGGACGTCGATCACATTGGTCTGAGGGTCGAAATGATATTCCCAGACCTTCTCCAGCAGCATGGTCCGGGTCACCGACTGCCCCGCATGGCGCATCAGAAACTCCAGCAGCTGGAATTCGCGCGGCTGCAGGTCGATTTCGGTCGTTCCGCGATGCACCGTGCGGGCGATCAGGTTCATTTCCAGGTCGCCGACCTTCAGCACCGTCTGCACCCCGCCGGTCTCGCGCCGGCGCGACAGGGCCTCGACCCGCGCGATCAGTTCCGCAAAGGCATAGGGCTTGACCAGATAGTCGTCGCCGCCGGCCTTCAGACCTACAACCCGGTCTTCGACCTCGCCCAGGGCCGACAGGAACAGGACCGGCGTCTGGTCGCCGTCCTTGCGCAGGGTCTCGACCATGCCGATGCCGTCCAGGCGGGGCATCATCCGGTCCACGACATAGACGTCATAGCCGCCCTTCTGCGCCTCCAGCAGGCCGAAGGCACCATCCACCGCATGGACAACGTCGTGCCCGCCTTCACTCAGGCCCCGGACCATGGCGGTCGCGGCCTCGGCGTCGTCTTCGACCACCAGAATACGCATGGATCAGCCCCTCGCTCAGATTCGACGCACCACCATAACCGATCGGCGGCGTTCGGATCATTGATTCGGCGTCAGGATTCCGGCAGCGCCAGCACGACGGGCAGGGCCCCTTCGCCCGGCACCCACAGCTGGATGAACAGACCCTCGCGGCGCGCCTGGCGGGCGGCCCCGACGGCCCCGGTCAGATCGGCCACCGCCGCGACCCGGCGACTGCCCACGCGCTGGATCACAAAGCCGGGCTCCAGCCGCCGATCCCCGCCCGGCAGGATACCGGTGACGACCAAGCCGTTCACGCCATCGGGGATGCCGTAGCGCTGGCGCAGGGGCGCGCTGATCGGGGCCACGCTCAGACCGGCCACGGCCTGTCCGGCCACCGTGCCGCCCGGCGCATCGGGATTGGCCGGCAGGGCGTTGCGCGTCGCGTTCAGGGCCGCGCGGGCCGGGCGAACACCCGATCGCACCGTGACGGTGCTGCGGCGACCATCGCGCAGGATTTCCAGCTCGAACCGCTGGCCCGGCTGCACCGCGCTGACCCGGCGGGTCAGGTCAGTGGAATCGGTCACGGCGCGGCCGTTCATGGTGACCACGACATCGGCGAACTGCAGGCCCGCCGCGGCGGCGGGACCGCCCGGCGTCACGTCGCTGACGACCGCCCCCTTGGTCGTGGCCGGCAGGCCCAGGGCATCCAGCTGTTCCGCATCCGGCGTACCGATGCTGACCCCCAGATAGCCGCGCTGGATCGACTCGCCCCGCATCAGCCGGTCCGTGATCGGCTTGGCCACGGCGGCCGGGATGGCAAAGCCGATGCCGACCGATCCGCCGGTCGGAGAATAGATGGCCGTATTGACCCCGATCACCCGCCCATAGACGTCAAAGGTCGGCCCGCCCGAGTTGCCCCGGTTGATGGCCGCGTCGATCTGCAGATAGTCGGTATAGGGGCTGTTGGGGTCGTTGATGTCGCGCGCTTTGGCCGACACGATCCCCGTCGTGGCCGATCCGCCCAGGCCGAACGGATTGCCCACCGCGATGACCCAGTCGCCGACGCGTGGTTCGGCCTGTTCCTCGAACGTCACGAAGGGGAAGTCGCCCCCGTCGATCTTGATCACGGCCAGGTCGGTGTCCTCGTCGCGGCCCACCAGACGGGCCTTCAGCTCGCGCTGGTCGGCCAGCCGGACGGTGATCTCCTCGGCATTCTCGACCACATGGTTGTTGGTGACGATGTAGCCGTCGGCCGAGATCAGAAAGCCGGATCCCGCGCCGATGGCCGTCTCGCCCTCGCCCGGCTCGGTGCCTTCGGGAACCGGCGGCGTCGCTCCGGGCGGGACGCCAAAGTCGAACGGCAGGCCGGGAATGGAAAAGCCGCCCTGCCCGCGCTGCACGCGGGTCTTGACGTCGATCTGCACCACGGCTGGCGCGACCTGCTGAAAGATGTCGGCAAAGCTGAGCGGGGCACCCACCGGCGGGGCAAAGGCCAGGCCCGGCGCACCGGCGCTGGGCGTCAGGCGGCCACTGACGGCCCCGGGCTCGGCCCGCGCGCCCGGCCACTGGATCACGCCGCCCAGCGTCGCGACGGCCGCGACGCCCAGACCGGCAGCCGCCCCCAGAATGAACTCCTTGCGCTTCAGCATCGTGGTCCCGGACTATCCATGGGCTCCGGCAGACCCGGAGCGGTTTCGCCTTCAGATATAGGGTGATCGGCCAGGAGGCCAATCATAGCTCCGACAAGCTTCAGCGTTCCCGCGTCAGGGATGGGGCGCCCCTGCGTCCATATCGGGGCCGTCGCCGGGGGTGCCGGTCAGGGCGGCCAGCCGCGCCTCCTCGTCGGCGGTCAGCGGCTGGGGCTCTTCACGACGTCGGCGCGAGGCCAGCCACAGCCCGCTTCCGACCGCCAGCACCAGCGCCAGCGGCCCGAACCACAACAGCCAGGTCCCCACCCGCATCGGTGGCGTGAACAGCACATAGTCGCCGTATCGATCGACCATCCCCTGGCGGATCTGGGCATCGGTGCGCCCCGCCGCGATTTCCTCGCGGACCAGTCGCCGCATGTCCGAGGCCACACCCGCCGGTGAATCCGCAATCGCCTCATGCTGGCAGACGACGCAGCGCAGCTCGTCGAACAGGGCCTGCGCGCGCGCTTCCTGCGCCGCCGACGCCAGGGGCTGGTCGGGGGCAGGCGTCGGCTCCTGCGCCAGGGCCGGGCTGGACAGGCACAGGACCGACACCATGGCGCCGGCGATCAGGTGGCTCCGAAGAACCGTCATTGTGCCCTCGCCCGCCGCATCCCGACGCCCACCCGCAGCCGCCGGTCCATCAGCGACAGCAGGCCGCCCAGCGTCATGATGATCGGCCCCAGAAAGATCAGCCGCGCCCAGGGGTTCCAGTGCACGCGCACGCTCCAAGCCGGGGCTCCGTCCGGGGCCCTGCGGCGCTCGCCCATGACCACATAGACGTCGTCCAGACCCCGGAAATCCAGCCCGACCTCCGTCGTCGTCTGACCCCCGGCCGGGAAGAACCGCCGCTCGGCCGTGATGTCGCGCGCCGTGCCGCCCTGCGTCGGGGCGATCGTCAACCGCCCCTGCTCCGCCAGATAGTTCGGTCCTTCGACCACCTCCACGGCGTTCAGCGTCACGGTGAAGGGGCCGCTGGCCACCGTCCCGCCGACGGGCAGGACTGCCACCGACTCGATCTTGAAGGCCGTCTCAGCCACCGCCCCCAGGACGAAGACCCCCAGGCCCGCATGGGCCAGGGTCATACCCCAGGCGGCCAGAGGCAGGCCGCGCGCCCGGCGGCCGACCTCGCCCAGGGGGGCCCGGAACAGCCGGACCCGCTCCGCCGTCTCGGCCAGAGCCCCCAGAATCAGCCACGCCCCGACGCCCAGACCGGCCGCCGCCAGCGCCTTCTTCGGCTCGAAGGCCATCCACCCGGCCAGGGCCGCGACCAGGGTCAGGCCGCCCGCGACGGCCAGACGCTGGCCCACCCCCTTCAGATCGCCGCGCTTCCAGGCCAGCAGCGGACCGGCCGGCAGGATCAGAAAGGCCAGCACCATCAGCGGCGTGAAGGTCAGGGCGAAATAGGGCGGGCCGACCGAGATGGTCTGGCCGGTCACCGCTTCCAGGATCAACGGATAGAGGGTCCCCAGCAGCACCGTCGCCGCCGCCGCCGTCAGGAACAGGTTGTTCAGGACCAGCGCCCCTTCCCGGCTGACCGGTGCGAACAGACCCCCGCCCTTCAGCCGCGGCACACGCCAGGCGAACAGGGCAAAGGCCGCGCCCGCCGTCACGCCCAGAATGGCCAGCAGCATCAGCCCCCGCTCCGGGTCCACGGCAAAGGCGTGCACGCTGGTCAGGACCCCTGACCGCACCAGGAAGGCCCCCAGCATGGAAAAGGTGAAGGCCAGCAGCGCCAGGAACACCGTCCAGCCGGCCAGGGCCCCTCGCCGCTCGGTCACCACCGCGCTGTGCAACAGGGCCGCCCCGGCCAGCCAGGGCATGAAGCTGGCATTCTCGACCGGGTCCCAGAACCACCAGCCTCCCCAACCCAGTTCGTAATAGGCCCAGAACGACCCCAGGGTGATGCCCACGGTCAGCAGAGCCCAGCTGGCCAGGGCCCAGGGCCGCACCCAACGCCCCCAGGCCGCGTCGATCCGCCCTTCGATCAGGGCGGCCACGGCCAGCGAGAAACAGACCGAAAACCCGACATAGCCGCCGTAGAGCAGGGGCGGATGGAAGGCCAGGGCCGGGTCCTGCAGCAGCGGGTTCAGCGACGCGCCCTGGAACGGGGCCGGGTCCAGCCGCTCGAACGGGCTGGAGGTAAAGACGGCAAAGGCCAGGAACAGGGTGGACAGCAGGGCCTGGGCCCCAAGGGCCGAAGCCTTCAGCCCGAACGGCAAACCGCTGCCGCCCGCCGGGGCCCGCGCCAGCACGGCGCCAAAGCCGGTCATGACCAGGCACCACAGGACCAGCGACCCCTCATGGCTGCCCCAGGCCCCGGCCACCTTGTACAGCATCGGCTTGTCGGTGTGGCTGTTGCCCGCGACATTGGCGACCGAGAAGTCCGAGGTGACGAAGGCTAGGATCAGCGCCCCGAACGCCAGGGCGACCGCCGCCGCCGCCGCGATCATGGCGCCTTCGCCCGCTCCGGCCAGGACCGGGCTGTTGCGCCACCGCCCCAGGCCACAGAAGGCCGTCGACAGCGTTGACAGGGCCAGCGCCAGGGCCAAAGCAAACGCCCCCAGTTCGGCGGTCAAGGCTGCGCCCCCTCTGGCCGCCACTCGCCGCGTTCCTTCAGCCGGTCGGCGACTTCGCGCGGCATATAGGTCTCGTCATGCTTGGCCAGGACCTGATCGGCGCGGAAGCTGCGGTCCGGCTGGAAGGTGCCTTGGGCCACGATGCCCTGCCCTTCGCGGAACAGGTCCGGCAGGTCGCCCCGGAACACCACCTGGGTGGAGGCGGCATTGTCGGTCACGCGGAACCACACCTGACCCTCGGCGTCGTGGCGCACGCTGCCCGCCTCGACCAGTCCGCCCAGACGCATGTCGCGTCCGACCGGCGCGGTTTCGGCATTCGCCTCGGACGGGGAAACAAAATAGGTCACGCCGTCCTGCATGGCCCACAGGGCCAGGCCGACGGCCAGGGCCAGGATCGGGGCGACCGCCGCCACGACCCATAGTCGCCGCCGGGCCTTGGGTGATCGGGGCAGCCAGCTCATGGCGCGGTCTCCGGTGGCAGGCGGGCAATCAGGTCGGCCCGGCGGGGATCACGCGGGTCCAGGACGGCGATCAGCGGTCCCCACATGGCCCGCACCGTCGCCCCGTCACCGCGCGCCAGCGCCGCCTCTCCCAGGAAATAGCGCGCGCCCAGCTGGTCGGGATCACGGTTGATCGCCTCGCGGAAGGCCGCTTCC
Source organism: Brevundimonas vitisensis (assembly GCF_016656965.1). Taxonomy (NCBI): domain Bacteria; kingdom Pseudomonadati; phylum Pseudomonadota; class Alphaproteobacteria; order Caulobacterales; family Caulobacteraceae; genus Brevundimonas; species Brevundimonas vitis. Next base: position 2,492,543 of record NZ_CP067977.1, on the reverse strand, counting down.
GCATCGGTGCCCACGACGCCGTCATTGGCCCGCACCAGGCTTTCGCCCAACCGGGCCCAGCTCTGTGCGTCGTTCGGATCGATGGCCAGAGCCCGGCGGAACGCCGAGGCGGCCCCGATCGGATCGCCTGCCTCAAACCGCGCCACGCCCAGGAAGGTCAGGGCAGTGCGGTCACCGGGCGCGGCCTTGACCCTCTGCTCCACCACAGCAGCCAGTTGCGCAGGCTCCAGCGTTTCCAGCGGCCCTGCCGCCCATTCGGCGACCCGCTTCTGATAGGGCTGGTCCGGCAGTCCCAGGCTCCCGGTTCCCAGATACAGGCCCAGGGCGGCCGCGGCCGTCAGTCCGACCCCCGCCAGCACCCACTGCCGATCATGCGCCCCCGTAACGGGTGCGGCCGCTTCCGGCCCGGCTGCGAGCAGACGCCGCCCGGCCTCGGCCCGTGCAAGCGCGTGCGCCTCCGCGTCCAGCAGGCCGCGCGCCAGCAGTCGATCCAGCTCAGCCAGCTCGACCGCGCCCGCTTCTGCCGGGGGCTCGGCCGACGCACCGCGCCGCGCACCGGTCAGGACCAGCAGCCCCGCCAGGGCTGTCGCCAAACCGGTCAGTATCCAGAATACCGTCATGACGGCGGGCTCTACAGGATCAGGCCGCCTGGGGCGAGGGGCCGTCCGTCGTAGTGGGCGCACCGGCCACTGCGGCTCGACGCCGCACGGTGCGCGCCGCATCCGTTGCGTCCAGCCGACCCAGCAGATCGGCCACGCATTCGATCAGGGCCAGGGCCCGGTTCTCGTCCTCGACTTCGCCCGCATTGACCAGGTCCAGCGCCTCGTCGGCATAGGTCGACAGCCGTTCGGTCAGTCGCTCCGACAGCTTCCTGCGATCCGATTCGCAGCCGAACACGGCCGCCGATCCCCGCAGCCGCCCGATCAGGGTCAGTATGGTCGCCAGATCGGCCAGGGCGGGGCTGGCCGGGTCCGCGTCCAGCCGTGGCGCGGCCCGCGTCATCCGACCGGCCAGCTGCGTCCGCGTCAGCGGCAGGGCCGTGTCCATCAGCTTGTCCGCAGACATCATCAGGGCCGTCATCCGGGTCGCCACCTTGACCCGCGCGTCGCGCAGCGCCTTGCCCCACGGGCCGTCCGGCTGGGGCGTCAGGGTGACATCGATCTCGCCGATCGTCGCCGCGCTCCAGGCGATGTCCCGCAGCAGCCGCTCCGTCCCCTCCGCACCGTCCTTGGGCTTATAGGCTTCGACCTGACGCACCCGATCCTGGATGCCTCCGATCAGTCGGTTGACGAAGATCGCCATCTCCGACACCCCCAGAAAGCTCTCGCGGGAGGCGGCGTTGGAGCTGTGCGTCACCACCCGCAGGATCAGGGCCGCATCGCCCAGATGGGCAAACAGGATCTCCATCATCCGGCAGGCGCCGTCCACCGCGATGCCGGCACTGTCGGTGACGAGCAATCGCAGGTCCGCCAGCTGATCGCCGTCCGCCCTGCCGACCCAGGCCGGCAGCTGCGGCAAGGCCCGCCGCGCCAGGGGCGCCAAATCCAGACAGACCGCCAGTTGCTCCAGCCCGTTTTCGCGCTGCTGCGGAGCCAGTGCCTGGGGCCAGACGGCCTCGGGCCTGTCGCGGACGGCGCCAGCGGCGGCCCGGCACAGGCGATCGGCCACGGCGACGGCATCGTCACCATCTTCGTCCAGCTGCGGCAGAAGCTCCGGTTCAGCGGCCGAGGCCTGACGCCACAGGCGGTTCAACACCTCGCGCGGGAATGTCACCCCTTCGAGACCGTCCTGGCGCGGCATGAACAGGGGCATGAGGGGCCACAGGGCCGTATCGCGCCGCGCCCTGTCGGCGACGGCAGCGGACAGGGTCTGCGAAACCAGTCGGGCACGGTCCCCCGCCATCGCCCCCACGGCGTCGGCCAGCTTGACCAGCTGATCGTCGGAACAGGCCGCGATCAGCGGGTCCATCATTGCGCGGTGTGCGACCGAAAGTTCGGCCATGCGAAACTCCCGCAGCCTTTCTGGGGCCGGTCGATCCAGCCTGCACAGCTTGGGTTAACGCCGTATTGCCGCCCCCATCGACGATGATCTGGCCCCTTGAAGATCGTCATTCCGGGTTCTTGGCTAGGCCAAGCCCCGGAATGACGGAGACGGAGCGAAGGTCTTTTCGAATCTAAATCTCGGCGGCCGGCAGTTCCAGCAGCACCTTCAATCCGCCCATGTCGCTGCGGGCCAGGGTCACACGCCCGCCATAGGCCTTGACCAGGTCATCGACGATCGAAAGACCCAGGCCCGATCCCGGCGCATTCTCGTCCAGCCGCGCCCCGCGCTTCAGCACTTCCTCATAGCGATCAGCCGGCAGGCCTGGCCCGTCGTCCTCGACCACCACCACCATCTGACCCAGGCCCGTCGGACCGGCCGAGACACGCACCCGCCGCCCGGACCATTTGCAGGCGTTCTCCATCAGATTGCCCAGGATCTCCTGCAGGTCCTGGCGCTCGCCGCGGAAGCCCAGGGCGTCGGGGGCACGCCAGTCGATCTCGACCCCCTTGGTCTCGAACACCCGCTCCAGCATCACGGCCAGCTCGTCCAGCACCTCGCCCAGGGGGGTGCGTTCACCCAGGCCCTGAGCCCGGGCGGCGGCGCGGGCCCGGCGCAGGTGGTGATCGACCTGCCCCTTCATGATCTCGCTCTGGCGGCGCACGACATCGGGCAGCTGCCCCTCCAGGCTGCCGGCCTCGGCCAGCATCACCGACAACGGCGTCTTCAGGGCATGGGCCAGGTTTCCGACATGGGTCCGCTGGCGCTCCACCACCTCCTGATTGTGGGCCAGGAGGCGATTGACCTGATCGGCCAGGGGCTGAATCTCGATCGGATAGGCCCGCTCGATCCGCGCCGTCTCGCCCTTTCGGACCGCCGCGATCTCGTTGCGCAGGCTGAACAGGGGCCTCAGGCCGATCTGGACCTGGGTGAACACCGCCGCCACCAGTCCCGCGCCCAGCAGGGCCAGGGCGATCCAGGTCACGCGCGCAAAGGCATCGGTGTCTTCGTCGATGGTGGAGCGGTCGATGGCCGCAAAGAAGACGATCGGATTGACCTGCCCGGTCAGGGTCTTGACCGAGGCCGCGACCCTCAGCGGCTCGTCCGCCGGGCCGCGCGCATTATAGGAAATGGTCTTGCCGCCGGCATCGGCCAGCATGTCCGGCAGCTCGACCGGGGTCGGCATTTCGGCGTCCCACAGCGAGACCGAACGCGACAGCATGACCAACCGGCCGTCGGGCGTCAGCTCGGCGACGGCCCAGTATTTCCCCGACAACTGCCTCAGGGTCCGGCTGTCCTGGATCTGGGTCGTCGTGACGCCCATCGGTCCCGACCGCGTCGACAGCAGAACCTCGTCCACCGTCGTCCCGAGCACCCCGCCCAGTCGTCGCAGGCCCGATTCCTCGAACTGCGACGTCAGCACCATGCCGGTCACGGTCAGGGCCACCACAATCCAGGCCGAGGCCAGCCAGATCAGACGCCGCGTCAGCGACCGGCCGGGCCGTCCCAGCCAGCGCGACCACCGCGGTGAGCGGGTCCCAGACGACGGCTCCTCGGCCTCGACCGGCGCGGTCGTCACGCGGCTTCGGCCTCACCGGCCAGCGGCGTCAGGCGATAGCCCAGGCCCCGGACCGTCTCGATGCGGTCAGACCCGATCTTCTTGCGCAGGCGACCGACGAAGACCTCGATCGTGTTGGAGTCGCGGTCGAAATCCTGATCGTACAGATGCTCGACCAGTTCAGTCCGGCTGATGACCCGTCCCTGGTGCATCATCAGATAGTGCAGCAGACGGTATTCCAGCGACGTCAAACGCAGCGGCTCCCCGTTCACATTGGCCCGCGCCGCTCGCGGATCCAGGCGCAGTCCGCCGCACGTCAGCGTGGCCGAGGCGATGCCCGCCGAGCGCCGCAGCAGGGCCCGCAGCCGCGCCAGCAGCTCCTCGGTATGGAACGGCTTGGTCAGATAGTCGTCGGCCCCGGCGTCGAAACCCGACACCTTGTCCGACCAGGCCCCGCGCGCCGTCAGGATCAGCACCGGCGTCGTCTTGCCGTCCCGGCGCCAGCGCTCCAGCACCGAAACGCCGTCGATCTTGGGCAGGCCCAGGTCCAGCACCACCACGTCATAGGGTTCGGTATCGCCCAGGAAATGGGCCTCCTCACCGTCCGCCGCGTGATCGACGGCATAGCCGGCGTCCGACAGCGCAGCCTTCAACTGGCGCGACAGATCGACGTCATCTTCAACCAGCAGAACGCGCATGGGTCAGCCTCCTCCCGCGCGGCCGGACCGCGCATCGACCGAGATGTCGAAGATGCGACCATCGTCGTCCTCGAACCGGAACACATAGCTGTTTCCGCGCGGCGGCAGGGCCCCGACATAGCGCGCGCGGCCGGCCCTCTGGCGGGCGATGCTCAGCGCCTCGGACGAGCTGATCTGGCGCTCCTCGCGAGCGCGTTCACGGGCCTCGCCCTGGCTCATGGAACCGGGCGTTCCGCCACCATAGGGGCGACGGTCCTGGGCGGAGGCCTCGGTCCCCGCAGCGCCAGCGGCGATCAGGGCGGCCAGAAAGAGAAGGCGGACATGGGTCATGGGATCGCTCTAGGCCCCGGCCTCTGAACAGCGGCTGAACGTCATCGCCGCCACCCTGTCAGGCTTCTTGCCGCAGCAGGCCGGCAAACACCAGACCGGCGATGGCGACAGTTCGACCGGGCCGTTCAGCTAGCTGAACCCCAGCTGAAACGCCGTGTTCAGCTTCGGCTCAGGCGGCGGGTGATTTGATGGCCCCATCGCAGCCCATTCCGGACTGCGCCGGAGACAATCTAGGAACCGTCCGATGAACAAGAACGTCCTCATCCCCGCCCTCGCCCTTGCCGCGGCTTCGGTCGCGGTTCCTGCGGCCGCCCAGTCCTATCGCGGCGACAACTGGCAGTCGATCAACCAGCGCCAGCATAATCTGGATCGCCGCATCGATCAGGGCATCCGCAGCGGTCAGCTGAACCGGCGCGAGGCGACCCACCTTCGCGCCCAGTTCAACGGCCTGTTGCGGCTTGAACATCAGTATCGCCGCGGCGGCCTGACCCGCTGGGAACGGGCGGACCTGGATCGCCGCTTCGACAGCCTGTCGGCCCAGATCCGCTATGAGCGCCGCGACCGCCAGCGCGCCCGCTGGTAACCGCCCCCCGCCTGACATCCCCTCAGGCCAGACGAAGGGCGCGATCCGCAAGGGTCGCGCCCTTTTTGTTGCCGCTCAGACCCGCAACCGGCTTTCGACCACCGTCACGGCCCGGCCGCGCAGCAGGACCCGCTCGCCCATCGCCTCCGTTTCGATGTCGCCGCCCCGGCCGGGAAAGGCCTGATGGAAGCGGACGGTCGCCCGGCCCAGCCGGTCGGCATACAGCGGCCCCAGGATGCAGTGGGCCGACCCCGTCGCCGGGTCCTCGTCCACACCGCAGCCGGGCGCGAAGAACCGGTCGATCACATCCACGTCGTCGCCCGGATTTGCGGGCGCACAGACGACGACATGGCCCGCCTCTCCCACCTCGCCCTGGATCGTGGCCAGGGCGCGGATGTCGGGCGACAGGGCCCTCACCGCCCCTGCATCGGCCAGCACCGCCACCAGATACCGCCCGGCCCAGACCTCGACCGGCACCATGCCCAGCGCCTCGTTCAGACACGGCGGGCTGTCCGTCCGGCGCGGCGGATCGGCCGGAAAGTCCATCTCATAGCCCTCGCCCGCCCGCCGCACGATCAGCGGCCCCGATCGGGTGTCGAAGGTCACGGCAGGCACGTCCAGACCCAGCTCGGCCAGCAGGACATGGGCCGCCGCCATCGTCGCATGGCCGCACAGATCGACTTCGGCCGCCGGGGTGAACCAGCGCAGATCGAACCGCGCCGGGTCGTCCGTGGCCCGCAAAAAGGCCGTCTCGGCCTGATTGTTCTCCATCGCCACGGTCTGCATCCAGCCTGCGTCCTGCCAGGCCGCGACCGGCTCGACCACGCAGGCCGGATTGCCCCGGAAGGGCGCGGCGGCAAAGGCATCGACGGTCCATTGGCGGGTCATGACGTGGGCTCCATCACCGTGATCTCGGGCCAGCGCGCCATCGCACTGTCCACCGTCCGCCGCCAGCCCCTCGCCACCCCCCGCAGGGGATTGGGCCGCAGCGTCAGGCCGAACACATCCTCCAGCCCGAACGGCGCGGCCACGCTGATCGTGTCGTCCGCCTCCAGCCGCACCCCGACCCCGAACGCCGGCGTCACGAAGCGCGACAAGGCCTCGTCGGTATGGGCCAGCGGCTCATAGGGTTCGCCAAACCGGTCCTGAAACCACAGATGCACCCGCGCCTGGTTGCGCACCTCGACCATGGACCGCAGCGGTTCGTCGAAGGCGGCGGCGACGCGTCTGATGACGACGTCCTCGGCGTCCCAGGACGTATCCGGGTCGAAATAGCCGAGGTCGTAGTCCTTGATGCCGTATCCGACGGGCCGCCCCGTCATTGCATTCCAGACCCCCTGATAGACCGCCCCCGAAAACACGCGCCAATCGGGCAGGCCCAGCCTCCGCACCGTGGTCAGCACCTGCATCAGCGCGGGATCGGCCCGGACGATCTCCGTCAGGCGGTGCTCCAAATCGCTCATTCCCGACCCCGCACCGGCCAGCCGTGATCCAGCGGACCGTGCCCGCCGCCCAGGCCGGGGGCCCGGCGTATGGCCTCGGCCACATAGGCCCAGGCCTGGGCCACCGCCTGTTCCAGCGGCAGCCCCCGCGCCAGCCCGGCCGCACAGGCACTGGCCAGGGTGCATCCGGTGCCGTGGGTATGGCGGGTGTCGATCCGTTCGCTGGTCAGCAGGGTCTCGCCGTCGGGCGTCAGCAACAGGTCGGTCAGAACCTCGCCCGGCACATGGCCGCCCTTCATCAGCACCGCCCGCGCCCCCAGCCGCAGCAGCGCCTCGCCCGCCCGCCTCTGGCCGTCCAGATCGGCGACGGCGACACCGGTCAGGGCCTCGGCCTCGGGCGCATTGGGGGTCAGCAGCGCCGCGCGCGGGATCATCAAGCTCCGCACCGCACCGACCGCCGCATCGTCCAGCAGGGCCGCCCCGCCCTTGGCCACCATGACCGGATCGACCACGGCGGGCACGGTCGCGCTGTCCAGAACGGCGGCCACCGCCTCGACCACACCCACCGATCCCAGCATGCCGGTCTTGATCGCATCGGCCCCGATGTCGTCCAGCACGGCCCGCGCCTGGGCCGTGATCAGGTCCAGCGGCAGGGGATGCACGCCGTGCACGCCCAGGGTGTTCTGAACGGTGATGGCGGTGATGGCCGTGGCGGCATAGCCCCCCAGCATCGTCACCGCCTTGATGTCCGCCTGGATGCCCGCCCCGCCGCCCGAATCCGAGCCGGCAAGGATCAGGACCCTGCCCCTCGGCAGGCTACCGCTCGCGACGCGGTCGCTCGCTGCTTGAGCCGTCACGCCGGTGCGCCGGAAAACAGCTTCAGCCCCACGATCCCCGCGACGATCAGGACGATGCACAGGATACGGATCGTCGTCGTCGGCTCGCCATAGACCAGCATGCCAACGCTGGCCGCCCCCACCGCCCCGATCCCGGTCCAGATGGCATAGGCCGTGCCGATCGGCAGCTTCTGCGTCGCCAGCCACAGGAACCAGAAGCTGGCCAGCATCGCCACCCCGACCGCCAGCGACGTCACGGGCCGCTGCGGCCCGACGAATTTGAACCCGGAGGCCCAGCCCACTTCCAGCAGCCCGGCAATGACCAGGGCCAGCCACGGATTGATCGCGATCGGAGACATCCCCGCCAGATGGGACAGACCGCGACGGGGGGCAAGGCAAAATCGCCCGACGCAGCCCCACCCGCCTGCGGCGCTCAGTCCCGCGCCAGCGCCTCCTGCACCGCCAGGGCCTGGACCGTCTCGCGCACATCATGGACCCGGATGATCCCTGCACCGCGCCGCGCGGCTTCCAGCGCCAGGGCCAGCGACCCGCCCAGTCTGTCGCCGGGATCGGTAGCCGACGGGTCGATGGCGGCGATCATCCGCTTGCGGCTGGCTCCGTACAGCACCGGAAATCCCCGTGCCGCCAGCCGGTCCACCGCGCGGGTCAGCGCCAGATTGTGCTCCAGCGTCTTGCCGAAGCCTAGGCCGGGATCCAGCCAGATACGCTCGCGCGCCACCCCCGCCGCCATGGCCGCCTGGGCCCGCCCGACCAGCCAGCCACAGACCTCGGCGACTACATCGTCATAGGCGGGATCGGCCTGCATGGTTCGCGGCGCACCGCGCATATGCATCAGCACGACCTCGCACCCAAGGTCGGCGGCGACTGCCGGGGCCTCGGGACTATAGGTCAGGGCCGTGACGTCGTTCCACATCGTGGCCCCGGCGGCGACGGCGGCGCGGGCCACGGCCGGCTTCATGGTGTCGATGCTGATCGGCCCGGCCCAGCGGTCGCGTAGACCCAGGATCACCGGCACCACCCGATCGATCTCCTCTGCCTCCTCGACCGGCCCGGCTCCGGGACGGGTGCTTTCACCGCCGATGTCCAGGATGGCCGCCCCCTGCTCGACCAATGCCAGCCCGTGGTCCACCGCCGCTTGGGCCGAACCCAGCCGACCGCCATCCGAGAAGCTGTCGGGCGTGACGTTGACGATCCCCATCACGCGCGGCACCTCACGCACCACCTTTTCCCCGAACATCAGGGTCAGCACACCGTCCAGTATGCGGCTTCCGATCATGTTGGCCTCCCGATCAATCCGCCCAGGGCTTCCAGATAGGCGGCAAAGGCTTTGCGGCCGGCAGGCGTGATCGAGGCGCGGGTCAGGGGCTTGTTGTTGCGGAAACTCTTGTCGATGGCGACGTATCCGGCCTCGGTCAGCTTCTTCAGATGAACCGACAGATTGCCCTGGCTGGTCTCCAGCGCCGACTTCAGCTCTGTGAACTCGGCGGTCTCCACATCGGCAAGATAGATCATGATCCCCAGCCGCAACCGGCCATGGATCACCTCATCGATCTTGCCCAGATCGCCCAGCCCCATGATCAGTCCGCAGCCTTCAGGTCCACGGCCCGCGCGCGCAGGGCCCCGCGCACCATGACCCAACCCGGCAGGGCGAACAGCAGGAACAGCGCGGCGGTGCAGACATACATATAGACGTCCGGCTGGCGGACCAGCAGGCCCAGCACCACCGCCGTCACCCATCCCCCGGCCGAGGTGGCCAGCATCCACGGGCGCTTCTTCAGCGACCAGGCTACATACCAGGCCGCCGCCTGCCCTGCGAAGATGATGGCCGGATAATACAGCCAGACGGCAAAGTCCTGGTCCCGGCTGGACCCGACGCCGAAGATGATGATGACAGCCAGATTGACCATGCCCGTGCCGGTGAAGGCTGCATTCATGGTCCGCGTGACCACCGGCCCGGCCGAGACCCCCTGTTTGCGATCCTCGCGCACGGCCCAGACCATGACGGCGATAAAGGCCAGGGTGATGAAGACGACAAAGGCCAGCGTCGGCAGCGCCGGCCAGCGGATCACGCCCCAGATCTGGCCCAGGTGAAACAGGCACTGCAGACCGTAAAGCAGCCCCCCGGCCATATAGGCCACCCCCATGGTCAGCATGGCCTTGCCGCTGTTGTGGCCGCCCTCGACGATGGCGCGAAGAAAGGCCAGATCGGCCTCGGGATTGCTGCGGGTCTTGGCGGTCATGGCGCGACTCTCATGGGGCGTCCGGCTCGCCTGGCGTGGACGAGCCGATCTGTGTTGGCAAGCTATTCGGCGAGGTGGCTATTCGGCGGGAAGCGCGTCGGTCCCGGCCCTGGCCTTGCGCCAGGGGATGCGCCGTCCATTCAGCCAGCCCCCGACGAAGGTGTGGCGCACCAGCAGCTCATAGCTGGCCAGGCTGATCGCAAAGGTGCCGACGATCACCACGGCGAACTTGATCCACCACGCCGCCTCGATCTGGAACATGACCACCTGAAGGGCCAGCACGATCGGCATGTGCACGATGTAGATCCAGTAGGAGGCATCGGCCAGGTATCGCCGGACCGCGCTGTATCCCGACAGGAACCGCAGACACAGGGCCATGGCGGCCAGGGCGCTGGCGAAGACGGCAAAGCCATAGACCGCGGCCGCACCGGCGCGCGCCACGGGATCGGCCACCGGGGCCAGTTGCGGCATGGCCCCGCCTCCCAACACCCAGGCCCCTGTGCCCGTGCCCAGCGCCATGACCAGAAAGACCGGCCACAGCCGCTCGATCCGGACCAGCAGGTCGCGGCGACGGTCCAGCAGAAAGCCGAACAGAAACGCCGTGCCGAACCCGGTCAGGGCGATGGCATTGGGCACCAGTCCGGTGTCGGGCGTCGGGATGCCGACAAACGGAATCCAGCCGGGCACCCAGGCCATGGCCACGGCCAGCGGCGCACCCAGCACCAGCGGCGACCACGGCCCCGTGGCGGCGCCCGTCAGGCGATCGACCCTCCGGCCCCAGCCGCCCGACCGGTCCAGCGCCGCGAACGGGGCCCTTAGCACCAGAACCACGGCATAGAAGATCAGCAGCACCCACAGGAACCACAGGTGCAGCAGGGGAAAGTTGAACACCGTCATCGGCGGCTGCGGCGGCCCCTCGGTCGGCAGGCTGCCGCCGTTGTCGATGGCCACCTTCCACAACAGGGCGATCAGGAAGGCGGCGAACACCGGCGTCCACAGCAGACCCAGCGGCCCGGCGATCCGCGCCAGCCGGTTACGCACGAACCCCGCCCAGCCCCGCCGCTCCAGCATCATGTGGGCGAACAGACCGGCGATGATGAAGAAGGCCGTCATCCGGAACAGGTGGATCGCAAAGAACAGCGTGCTGGCCACCTGCGAACCGTCCTCAGCCACGATCCACATCGGCGTGGGCGTATAGGCCAGGCTGGCATGCAGCACGATGCCCAGCAGCAGGGCCCCGCCCCTCAGGGCATCCAGCCCATGCAGGCGGTCGGTCGGATCGGTCGTGGCCGATGACATAATGGCGCTCCCCCTCGTCGAAGAGCCCGTATCTCACAGACTGGTTTGCATTGCAAACTTGTTGGACACTTCACGCCCGCAGCGATGTTCGGTGTGTATGTTCAGCGGCAATGTCACCCCGGCCCTTCCCCTGGAAGGGGGAAGGGTCGGAATGGGGTGGAGGCACGATCCGTCAGCGCTTCGGCTTGAACCCGCTCGGCTTGCCACCGGCCTTGAAGGCGCCGGTCTTGGTTCCGGTCTTGCCCTTGAAGGGGGCCTTGGGCGGGCGCGGGGCCTCGGCATCGGTGCGCGGCGCATAGGGTGCCTTTTCGCCCGCTTCCGCGCGATATGGCGGCTTGCGATGGGCCGGACGCGGGTCGCCGCCGCCACCGCCGATCCGCTCCTCGCGCGAGAAGGGCCGCCGCTCGGGCCGGCCCTCCGCCGCTTCCGGCGCCGGGCGATCGTCGCGGGCATAAGGCTTCTTCTTGAAGTCGGGCTTGCCGAAATCCTTCTTCTTGAAGTCCGGCTTGGGCCCACCCTTTCCGGGCTTGTCGCCCTTATAGCCGCCGCCCTGGCCGGGAGCCTCGGACGGGGTGATGGTCACGTCGTCGCGCGGGCTGGTCTTCAGGGCCTCACGGAACTTGGCCTCGTGCGTCTTGGCGATCTCGAACCGGGTCTCGTTGGGTAAGGTGCGGATGGCGCCGATCTGGGCCTTGGTGATGTGGCCGACGCGGCAGATCAGCGGGATCAGCCATTTCGGATCGGCATTCTTGGTCCGGCCCACATCCATGCGGAACCAGACCACCTCGTCCGGGCCCAGCCGCTCCCCCGGCCAGGGCTCGGCCACGAAGCTCTCGCCCTCGCCGTCCCTGCGGGTCCGCTTGGCGGGCGCGTGAATGGTGCCGGGGTCCAGCAGTTCCTCCGGCGCCGGCAGTTCCTTCCTTTGCAGCCTGACCAGGGCACAAGCGATCTCGATCGCGCTGCGCTCTCCGATCAGCCGGTTGGCCAGGGCCATGTCCTCGTCGGTCGCCTCATGGTCGAACAGGGCGTCGTCGAACAGGCGGCTCTCGTCCTTGGCCCGGATCTCGTCGGCGGTCGGTGCCCCGCCCCAGGTCGCCTCGACCCCGGCATTGGCCAGCAGCATCTCGGCCTTGCGGCGGCGGGTGTGCGGCACCAGCAGGACCGAGACCCCCTTCTTCCCCGCCCGTCCGGTCCGGCCCGACCGGTGCAGCAGCGCCGCCCGGTTCACCGGCAGTTCGGCATGGATCACCAGCCCCAGGTCCGGCAGGTCCAGCCCCCGCGCCGCCACGTCCGTGGCCACACAGACCCGCGCCCGTCCGTCCCGCAGCGCCTGCAGCGCATCCGTCCGCTCGCGCTGGCTAAGCTCGCCCGACAGTCCGACCGAGTTGAACCCCCGCTCCAGCAGCGAGGACTGCAGGTGCCGCACCGCATCGCGCGTCGCACAGAAGACCAGCGCCCCCGGCACTTCAAAGAAGCGCAGCACATTGACCACCGCATGCTCGATCTCGTTCGGCGCGATCCTCATGGCACGGTATTCGATATCGCCGTGCGGCTGGCTCTTGTCGGTGGTGTCGATGCGGACCGCGTCCCGCTGATAGCGTTTGGCCAGGGTCGCGATCTCGCGCGCGATGGTGGCCGAGAACAGCAGCGTCCGCCGCTCGGGCGGCGACTGCTCCAGAATGAACTCCAGGTCCTCGCGGAACCCCATGTCCAGCATCTCGTCGGCCTCGTCCAGCACCACCAGCCGCAGGGCCGACAGGTCCAGATTGCCGCGATCGATATGGTCCTTCAGGCGGCCGGGCGTGCCGACCACGATATGGATGCCAAAGTTCAGCGCCCGCGCCTCCTTCCTGGCATCCATACCCCCGACGCAGGTGGCGATCTTGGCCCCCGAGTACGCATACAGCCACGAAAGCTCGGCCGAGACCTGCAGCGCCAGCTCCCGCGTCGGCGCGATGATCAGGGCCAGGGGCGCATCCGCCTTACCGAACTGCGCCTCATCGCCCAGCAGGGTCGAGGCCGCCGCCGTCCCGAACGCCACCGTCTTGCCCGATCCGGTCTGGGCCGAGACCAGCAGGTCCGCCTGGCCATAGCCCCCCTCCAGCACCGCCGCCTGCACAGGCGTCGGCTGCTCATAGCCGCGTTCGAGAAGCGCGCGGTCGAGCGCGGGGTGGACGGCGGGAAAGGGCATGGAAAACCTGAGTTCGAGAATGGCGAGCGCCGGAAACGCCAGCGCCGGCCCCCATCCTGACCCCGGCGTCACCACCCGGGCCGGTCAAAGGGGACGCGGTCCCTATACACCGATCAAGGCGCTGGTGGGGCGCCGTCGTTTTTTCAATCGACGGTCTCGGCCACCGGCTCGGGCCCCAGCAGCCGCCGAATGCGCGGCCACAGGTTCGACAGGGCCGAAAAGAATCCCACGATCGAGGCGGCCACCTGGAATGCGCCCCAGATGCTGTCGAACAGTCCCGGGCCCAGCACCGCTTCGGTCAGCGGGTACAACAGGCGGCTGACCCCGATCTGGAACCCGGCATAGACGGCGGAATATTCGATGGAACGGTCGGCGAAGAAGGCGATTACCACCGCCGCCGACACCGGCGCCCAAAACAGCGGCAGCACCAGCAACAGCGCCAGGATCACGATCACCAGCTTGGTCCCCAGGGTCTGGCCCGACACCAGGGCCATCACCACCCCGACCCCCAGCGCCAGCCCCACCGCCCCCATCATGACCGGCAGAACGATATCGGCCATGGCCATCATGTCGGCGAACAGCATGCCCAGCAGGATCGACACCCCGCTCAGCAGGAATCCCCCGACCCACAGCGCCCCGTACCAGCCCAGCCGCTGCTTCAGATAGGCCCCGTTGAACATGCCCCTCGGCCCCGCCACAAAACACCGTTAACCCACCATGCCGCGCGCGCGGCGGCGAGTCCATCGGCGGCGGGGCGGGGCTCGGTATCGGCCTTCATCCGGCCCTTTGGGCCAGCTTCTCCCAACGCCAGAAGGGCAGCTCAACGAAATCATCCGCGAACACCTCGTGGCCCTGAACGCCGAGCGCGCGGCCGAAAAGGGGGCCGCCCACGTCCGCTGGCTGCGTCCCGACTCTCAGATCCCGCGTTTCGCCAAGTGCCACCCTCTCACCCCTAGTCCTCCGCGGTCCGGCCCAGGGCGGCCGCCATGGCGCGGGGGCGGTGGAGGTTCCAGTTGCGGTCGTCGTGGGCGCCGGGGGGCAGCAGCTGGCCGTCGGGGGTCCAGTCGCGCGGGTGGGACGAGGTCTGGCTGGCCCTGGCAAAATCGGCCTGTGCCACCTCCGGTCCCAGGGTCTCGGCGCGCCAGCGGTGGGCATAAAGGCTGTGGACGTGGCCCGGATCGGTGCCCTCCAGCATGGCGCGGGCCAGTTTGTCGGCCTCGACCCGGACCTCGGCCTGGCGCGCCTCCCACCGGGCCCGCACCTGCGCCTCCAGGGCGGCCATCTCCTCGGGCGTCGGCTCCTGCTCCGCCTCGGCCTCCTGCGGATGGGCCTCCAGCACGCGGCTCAGCGCCTCCACCGCCTTCAGCAGGGTCAGGGCCTCGGCCGGGCGACCGGCGGCCAGCAGGCGGGCGGCTTCCGTCCGGGCCTGGGCCAGGGCCAGATGCGGCGGAACCGGGTCGGCGGCGGGTTCGGGGCGGTCGGGGCCCGGTCTCTGCGGCGGCGGATCGGCGCGCAGGGCCTGGGCGGCGCGGGTCCAGCCCTCTCTCGACGCCTTCTTGCGCAGATTGGCCAGGCCGACATCGAACCGCCGGGCCACCGCCGGGCCGGGCTCCCCCTCCTCATAGGCAATGCGGACACGGCGCCAGACCTCGGCGCTGCGGTACTTTCTCAGGCGAAAATGTTCCATGACGCGGTCATGGACGATGACGACGCCAGATGCGGTCGTATCGGTGCCCAGGGCGTAGCGGGCGTCGCCGAATTCTCCACCGGGCCGTCGTCGAATTCTTCGGCCCGGTGGGGCGGGGATCAGCTGTCCAGGAAGGAGCGCAGTTTGCGGCTGCGGCTGGGGTGTTTCAGCTTGCGCAGGGCCTTGGCCTCGATCTGGCGGATCCGTTCACGGGTCACGCTGAACTGCTGGCCGACCTCTTCCAGGGTGTGGTCGGTGTTCATGCCGATGCCGAAGCGCATGCGCAGCACCCGCTCCTCGCGCGGCGTCAGGGACGCCAGCACGCGGGTGGTGGTTTCGCGCAGGTTCGACTGGATGGCCGCATCGATGGGCAGGATGGCGTTCTTGTCCTCGATGAAGTCGCCCAGGTGGCTGTCTTCCTCGTCCCCGATGGGGGTTTCCAGGCTGATCGGCTCCTTGGCGATCTTCAGGACCTTGCGGACCTTTTCCAGGGGCATGGCCAGTTTTTCGGCCAGTTCCTCGGGCGTCGGCTCGCGGCCGATCTCGTGCAGCATCTGGCGGCTGGTGCGGACGATCTTGTTGATCGTCTCGATCATGTGCACCGGGATGCGGATGGTCCGCGCCTGGTCCGCGATGGACCGGGTGATCGCTTGACGGATCCACCAGGTGGCATAGGTGCTGAACTTATAGCCGCGGCGGTACTCGAACTTGTCGACCGCCTTCATCAGGCCGATGTTGCCTTCCTGAATGAGATCAAGGAATTGCAGGCCGCGATTGGTGTATTTCTTGGCGATGGAGATGACCAGGCGCAGGTTGGCCTCGACCATTTCCTTCTTGGCCTGACGGGCTTCGCGTTCGCCCTTCTGCACCGTCTGGACGATGCGGCGATAGTCGTCGATGGGCAGGCCGGCTTCGGTGGCGACGGCGGCGACGTCGGCGCGGATCTGGGCGATCTGGCCGGTTTCGTTGTCGCTGAATTTGGTCCAGCGCACGCCCAGTTCCTTGATCCGCTCGGACCAGGTGGGGTCCAGTTCGGCGCCGAAATAGGCCTTCAGGAACTCGGGCCGCGAGATGCCATAGCTGTCGGCCAGGCGCAGCAGTCGCCCCTCCAGCCCGATCAGCCGCTTGTTGATGGCGTAAAGCTGCTCGACCAGGGCCTCGATACGGTTGTTGTTCAGCTTCAGCGTCTTCAGCCGGCCCGAAATGGCGGCGGACAGACCCTCATAAGCCTTCTGATCCTTGGCGCTGAGCGTCTCGCCCTTCAGCCGCGTCTCGACCAGCTTGTCCTGCAGCTTGCGGAAGGCGCCAAAGTCGCCCGCGACCGCGTCCAGGATCTCCATGACCCCGTCCCGCAGCTCCGCCTCCAGCGCCGAAATCGACAGACCGCCGCCATCATCGAAGTCCTCGTCATCGTCATCCTCAGCCCCCTCGGCCTTCTCGGCGGCAGGCTCGGCATCCTCGCCAGGGGTCTCGGACTCAGGTTGGACTGCGCCTGGCAGCGAGGACGGATTCAGGACGCCGTAGGTCGCGTCCAGATCGATAACTTCGCGCAGGAGAATGCGGTTGTTGGCCAACTCGTCGCGCCAGACCATGATGGCCTCGAACGTCAGCGCACTTTCGCACAGACCGCTGATCATGGCGTCGCGGCCAGCCTCGATCCGCTTGGCGATGGCGATCTCGCCTTCGCGGCTCAGCAGCTCGACCGAACCCATCTCGCGCAGATACATCCGCACGGGGTCATCGGTGCGATCATAGGCCGCCTTGGCCGGGGTCTCGGCAACCGAGGTTTCGGCGGCGGCGGCGACCTCGGTGCCCTGGCTTTCTGCCGCGTCCTCTTCGGCCTCAACGACGTTGACGCCCATCTCCGACAGCATGGCCAAGGTGTCCTCGATCTGATCGGGCGTCACCTCTTCGGACGGCAGGACCTTGTTCAGCTCCTCCATCGTCACATAGCCGCGTGCCTTGGCCTGTTTGATGAATTTCTTGACGCCGGCGTCCGTCAGGTCGAGCAGGGGGCCGTCTGCGGCCGCTTCGGTTTCCTGGGTCTCGGTCTGCGCACTCATGTCGTCTCGTCTCCGCGCCGATGTCGGGGTGATCAATCCCGTCGGCCTTGTCATACAATGTGTCGCGAGGCCGTTGGTTACGAGCCTGCGCCGTCTTCCCAAATCGTTCCGGTCTTTATGGCCCGCCTCAACGCGTCGCGCTCGGCCTTCAGACGTGCGAAGGCCGAGGTGTCGAAGGCCTGATTGGCCCCCGATTTCGCTGACGCTAGCGCCTGCTCCAGACTCGCGACACGAATCTGGGCGTCAAACGCCTGCGACCACCGGACCCTTGCTTCGGCGAGGGGCGCATTTGCGGCCAGGAAAGGCGCGCCGGACTTTGCCGCCGCCTTCTCGACCTCGCGCACTAAAGCATCGTGACCCGATTGCGCCAGATGGCGTCGCAGGCCCGCGCTGTCAAGGGATTGTCCGGCCAGCCGCAACCGTACCAACTCCTGCGCCAGCCCATCCAACGCCGGGTCGCCGAAACCGTGGGAAGAAATCGGCTCCAGATGATCGTCCATCCGATCAGGGTCGTCGATGACGCCGTGGGCGAGCGCGGCGGCCACCGGCTCGATCGAGCGCGACAGCGACTGCATCGCCTGGGCCCCCTCCGCCGTCTGGCCCAACTTCGGTGGAGGGCCGGGCCGCCACCGGTTGCCCGCGCCCTGCCCTGCTCGTGCCGGCGCGGCCCGCTGCGCTGCGGGGAGCAGCGCATCGAACCGCTCAAACAGGTCGCGGCGATATTGCTCGGCCAGGTCCTTGTCCTGGATCATCCCCGCTGCCTGACGCAGCCGGCCCTTCAGCCCTGCGCGGCGTTCGGGCGTATCCAGCGGCTCCGCCTCGGCTTCGCGTCGGAACAGCATTTCGGCGAACGGTCGGGTCTCGCCGAGAGCCTGCCGCAGTGCCAGCGCGCCTTTGTCGCGAAGGATGTCGTCCGGGTCCTGCCCCGCGGTCAGCAATGAGAAGCGGAACGAACGCCCTGACTTCAGCAGAGGCAGGGCGCGCTCAATGGCCCGGAATGCAGCACGCTGTCCGGCCCCATCCCCATCGAAGCACAGGACGGGCTCAGCCGAGATCCGCCACAGCAGAGCCATCTGCTCCTCGGTCAAGGCGGTGCCCATGGCGGCCACCGCCGGAAGGCCAGCCCGTTGGCAGGCGATGACATCCATATAACCTTCGACTACCATGATGGCCTGGCCGCCGGTCTTTTCCGCCCCCAGGATTCGCCGGGCTTCGGGCAGGCCGTAGAGCGTCGCCCCCTTGTGAAACAGCGGGCTCTCGGGGCCGTTCAGGTATTTGGCGCGGTCGTCGGGGTTCATGGCCCGGCCGCCGAAACTGACGATACGCCCCCGCGCATCCAGAATCGGGAACATCAGCCGGTCGCGAAACCGATCATAGGGTGCGCCGCCGCCCTCCGGCGCAATCAGAAGCCCCGCCTCGACCAGCTCGGCCGGACGGGCTCCGCGCTGAACCAGTGCATCCTTCAGGCCCGTGCGGCCCTCGGGCGCATAGCCCAGCCCGAACCGATCCCACTGATCTTCAGGCAGGCCGCGTCGTTCCAGATAGTCGCGCACTCCCTTGCCCACCGAGCGTCGCAGATTGGCGGCGAACCATTTCTGGGCCAGATCCATCCAGTCCGACAGGCCCTGCTTCTTCGCTTCGCGCTCTGCGGCGTGCGGGTCTTCTGCTGGCATCTGCATGCCCGCTTCCGCAGCCAGCCGCTCGACGGCCTCGGGGAACGACAGTCGCTCGGTCTCCTGCAGGAAGCTGATGACGTCTCCGTGTTTGCCGGAGCTGAAGTCGTGGAAGAAGCCCTTGTCGTCATTGACGAAGAAGGACGGCGACTTCTCTTTCGAGAAGGGCGACAGGCCGACCCACTCGCGTCCCTGACGCTTGAGTTTGACCGTCCGGCCGATCACGTCGGACGGGCGAAGGCGGGCCTTCAGTTCTTCGATGAAGCGATCGTCGAAACGCACGGGCGTCTTATAGCGCGCAACTCGGGCCGATGGGCCGATTAACGCCTGATTAACCATTTAGCCAGAACCGGGGCCACAACCGTCTGACTCTTAACGCAATTATCGATCAGAAGACGGAACTATCCACAGCCTTTGTGGATTAACCTTACCGCCGGTCCAGAAAGGATCAGCCCATGGCCCGTCTTCTCGAGCGAAGTCCCGAGGTGACAGATCCAAGACGAGCACGCCCCATGTTCATGACCGTCTCACATCCGGCGATACAGCCCATCGGTCCCGATGCCGTCGCCGTTCCCGGTGCCCCGCGCATTCATGACCTGACGCCCAGAGCCCTGCACGCGCGGCTGCTCGACAATGCCGCAGCCCGCCGTCGCCGCGCGATCGAACGCCGTCAGGCCCGCCGCGCCGAAGACGCCGCCTACTGGCTACATGCCGCCCCGGTCGCCGTGCGAAAGGCCCAGGACATCCGCTGTGGCTCCAGCTTTGCCCCCCTGCCCTAGCCCGACCAGAGCGAACTATCGAAGATCAGCCGCTTGCCTCTTGCGGTTCCCGATCGCACCGGGTTATAGACCGCGCCTTCCCGTTCCGGGTCCTTCCCGGAACCGCCACGGCGGACGCGTAGCTCAGCGGGAGAGCACTACGTTGACATCGTAGGGGTCACAGGTTCAATCCCTGTCGCGTCCACCATTGCTTCCCACGACATTGCAAGCGTTGAAGAAACCGCTCTCCGGCGGTCGAGAACGCGCGCTTGCTACACCAGCTTGCTACACCAACAGCATCTGGAAAGGTCGGAAAACCGTTCTGGATCAGGGGCTTCAGCCGACCCGGACTGCTACACCAACCTGCTACACCAACCGTCCAAACGGCCGTCTTCACCGTCTCCACGGTCACCCCATGGTCGGGGCGGAAATCCTCCCTGCATAATTATCAGGGGAAGGGTCTTTCATGTTCGGGTGAAGGTGCCTCGGAAGGCTCAGGCGACAGTCGGGAGAACGCAGGTCTGGCGGTCGCTGGGGACTGGCAACAGGTCTGACGCCATCCGAAAGTCGAAACTCGTCATCGCTGATTTGGAGCGGTCATTTTGGGCGGCGGCCGGAACACCGGCTGATGAAGTGAGGCCCGCCGCGATAGTCATGCCTAAGCCGTGCACGGTCGAGGCGGCACCGATTTCCGCGATGACGTTCAGCGACCTGTTTCGCCACTTCCAAGCAGACCCATCGAAGGTCCGCGCACCCAAGACCCAAATGATCTACGACGGCCTTCTGTGGATCACATCGAGCGTGTGGGGCGAGAACCGTCTCCTGACGTCCATAGACCGTTCTGCGTGCCGTGAGTTGCTGGAGGTGCTGCGCTGGCTACCTTCGAACCCTGCAAAGCGATTTCCGACGCTGAGCGCAGTTCAAGCAGCCAAGATGGCGAAGAAGGCCGGGCTACAAACGACCCTCTCGCCCGGCTCGATCAACGGCTACATGGCGAAGCTGCGCGCCCTCCTGACGTTTGCGGTGAACGAAGGCTGGATCGACAGAAATCCGGCTACTGGCCTGTCCGTGGCCGATCCGGTGCGTGACAAGGACAAACGGCTTCCATTTTCTTCAGAGCAGCTACGGCTGATTTTCAACGCGCCGATCTATCGAGGATGCGTCGATGATGAGCGGCGTTTCGCAACGCCGGGGCCTAATCGCCCCCGACGCGCGCGCTTTTGGATTCCCTTAGTCGCGCTATTCAGCGGGATGCGGCTCAACGAAATCTGCCAGTTGGATGTCGCTGACATACAGAGGCTGGATGGCGTGTTTTGCTTCTGCATAAGGGATGGCGCGGGACAGCATGGCGACGACAAGCGAGTAAAAACCGCATCGAGCGCACGGGTCATTCCAGTGCACCCGATTCTGCTCGCAATCGGGTTTGAAAGTTTTGTTGCCGAGCGATCAGGCGGAGCAAAGTTGTTTTACGAGCTACCGCGATCAAAAGCGGGATATTATTCCGATAGCTACTCGAAATGGTTTGCACGCTTCCTTTCAAAAGTTGGAGCGGCACAATCCAAGACATGCTTTCACTCGTTCCGCCACTGCTATCGGGACGCGCTTAGAGAAGCCCGCATCGACCATCAAATCGCGCTTTCCTTAGGGGGGTGGGCATCGAGCACAAGCGAGATGTCGGAAGTTGCCTCTGCATATGGTGGCGGATACAGACCAGCGACGCTGTTTGGCGCGCTGGAGAAGATTACTTACCCCGGACTGGACCTGTCACATCTTACTCAGGAAACGGGGGGCGAGGGGGCGGCGTCCAGATAGCCTTTTGCCGTGAGCACAGACGAGAGGTCTGCCAAAAGGAGGGCTTCTACACCGGGATAGGCTGGAACCGGCGTCCGACGAATGAAGCTTCCGCCCTTTTTCACAAAGGTCGGGACCAGCCCTCCCTCCCTTTTCCAGCGCGACTTCGTGAACACGCGAGAATACATCGGGCCTGTCACTCCGATGAACTGTCGGAAGTTCACTTGTGTTGTTGAGCTTTGATCGGGGTCTATAACGATGGAATCGTCAAAAAGCTCAGCAGCATAGCTCTTGGGATATGGCCTCAGGTAGAACACATCACAAATGCCGCTTGCTACAATATGTTTGGCGCAGTTGTGGCAGGGGAATGTATTTACAAATAATCGGCAACCCCTAATAGCTCTGCCACTGCGGGCGGCATCAGTGATCGCGTTCATCTCTGCGTGAACTGAACGCCCATATTCTAAAGAGTCCATTATCTGGGCGTCTTTGATGATCTTGTCTTTGCGCTTAAACAGGAAATCGCTGATCTCGGCGGCGGTCTTTAAGTTCTTTTTGAAGGCTCCGGCCTTTTCAAGCCGCAGGGCCAAGTCCATGAGGACGGCCCGTTTCCGCGCCTCGTTCGCATCTTCGCCTCGATTGAATTCCCGGCCATCGGGAACATCGCCCTCCCAGTATGTCCCGCCTCCCGCCCTTGGCACCTCGTTGCAGCCGAGGGCTTGGACCTCATTGTGCTGGTTTAGAACTGCTGCGCCAACCTGACGCGAGAGATCGGAAGAGCGTTGAGAGGCGGTATTAGCCAACTCCATTCCATACTCAGCAGGCGTAGGAGTGACCGAATTGTCCCCGAACAATGCTCTTAGGAAGCGTTCTGTCGTGGTCTTGATGCGGGCACGGTCACGAGCATCAATCACAACATCCGAAAGAGGAAATACATCTCTCACACGCTGGCCAAACGGCTGATCCTCTTGCGCTTCATCTTTCTGGATCAGTTCGGATACGACAGCATCCCATGAGGACGCTCGAGGGCTTTCAGGGTGCCCTGCCACAATCTTGCGAGATAGCCGCTCTTCACGCGACTTGAGCGTAGCGTGGCACGACATCTGAACATAATGCTCGCCGTAGACTGAGCGGAGAAGTTCGAATTCTTCTGGTCGCTTGATTTGGTTTATAATGTAAGCGACGCGACGCTCGGTGCTGGTCCCCAAGCCAGTCTGGCCTCTGAGACGGGTGATTTCCAACATGGCCAACTGTGCCATGATATCGGGGAGTTCCGTATCCGCGCGGAAATCATTGCAAGCAGAGATCAAGCTTTCGTATCGCTTGTCCGCCGGTTCTTGGATGATATTTAACGGCTTCTTAAGACCTATTAACAGGTCTGTGGTGTGAATTTCGACCGCTTCGTAATCGTAAGCCTGAAGCTCTTCCTTTAGGGTGCTTATGACTTCAGGCGTATCAACCCCAATGCGGGCCACAATGCCGATAATCAACTCAGCGTCAGCGGGTTTAAGGTCCATGTCTCACAGATTTTTTGTGCGCGGGGGATTCTCAGTCCGTTCCGTTTAAGTTAGCGTGAGTCGCTTGATGGAGAGAGCGAATGGCTGACGAATCGCGCGCGAAGGAAATTGAGCAGGCATTTGCGGCCGCTAATTCGGCCGTGCGACAGAATCAGGACTGGTCGGATAGGGTCCGCCAGAATTGGAATCGAAATAGCCAAGCTCATAGCGGCCCTCCACCCTCTCCTACGGCATTCAAGCAGTTCGCTTAGTTGACTGTCGCCTGAGCCTTCCGAGGCACCTTCACCCGAACATGAAAGACCCTTCCCCTGATAATTATGCAGGGAGGATTTCCGCCCCGACCATGGGGTGACCGTGGAGACGGTGAAGACGGCCGTTTGGACGGTTGGTGTAGCAGGTTGGTGTAGCAGTCCGGGTCGGCTGAAGCCCCTGATCCAGAACGGTTTTCCGACCTTTCCAGATGCTGTTGGTGTAGCAAGCTGGTGTAGCAAGCGCGCGTTCTCGACCGCCGGAGAGCGGTTTCTTCAACGCTTGCAATGTCGTGGGAAGCAATGGTGGACGCGACAGGGGACGCTCCTGCCACGCTTCCCGGTGAGCGTTCCGAAGCGTCTTGATCGTCGATGTCGTCCATGGGAGCGGCTCTGCGGCTGGCGATGAGAGAGAGTCGCCAAGGCTCTGATCGGACGGGGAGAAGGTCAACGTGTGGAAGCTGGATCACGTCGTCTCTGCGTCCGATGTTGACGCCGAGGAGCAGCGGCTCGCCGAGGTGCTGGCCAAGGCTGGCTACGATGTCGGGAAGCTGTCGCTGAACGCGCTGGCCCAGCAGGTTCTGGCCGAGCGGGCGAAGGCGGTAGTGATGGCTATCGGCATCGAGCCGTCGAACTGGCCCCACTACTCGCTCGGCAACGGAGGCGTGGAAGTGCGCTTCCAGTTCCGCCGCGAGGAAGATCAGGTGAACGCGAAGCTGGCTCTGGCTTAAGCCGGGACGCTCTCCATCGAACGCTTGATGGCCATCACGGTCATGGGCGATGCACGATGGAGCCGGGCGGTGGCGCGGATGCCCTGACCGTCCCGCAACGATTTCCTGATCGCTTCCACACGGTCGTCAGGCATGGGCTTGCGACCGCTCTTCTTGGTCGTCCGACGCAGCCCCGAGAACACGCGCTCCCTATGAATGGCCCTCTCGAATTCGGCAAAAACGCCAAGCATCGAGAACATCATCCGGCCGGAGGGTGTCGAGGTGTCGAGGCCCTGCGTGTGGACGTAGAGGTCCACGTTCTTGGTTTGGATGTCGCCGAGGAAGTGGATCAGGTCAGGCAGGGATCGGCCGATCCTACAGACCGAGAAGCAAGCGATCAGATCGAAATCCCTGCGTGCGACCCCTTTCAGTAAGGCGTCGAAGCCCGGTCGTTTGTCTCGTCCCTTGGCGCCGGATATGCCCTCGTCGAGGAACGTCGCCACGATCTCCCAGTCCTGCCTCTGGGCCACGGCTCGCAGATCACGAAGTTGGTTCTCGACGGTCTGGTTTTTATCGGCCGTGCTCACACGACAATACAGGGCCACGCGCTTGGTCAGGGTGTTCTCCGATCCGGTGATTGGAGAACAGGCTCTCATGGATCGGTAGGCCGTCAATCAAATCGGCCCCGACCTCGCCGCAGATTTTGCGGTGAATAGCAGCCGTAATCACCGCACCACCTATCCGACCATCGCCAGAGCGTTGCGAACTTCGACCTCTTCACCTTCCGACATGAAGCTGTCCGGGTCGCCGCCGAACCGCACCAGCAGCTTGCGTGCGCCACGGAAGAAGGCCAGCCACACCACCTTGAGCGGGAAGGACCAATCATCGGCCGTCACCGCGTCACGCCGAGGTTGGCTGGTCGGTGTGTAGTAGGATGCCGCAGCCCGCTCACCGTGCAGGAACTGCGAAAGATAGATGTAGGCGACGTAGAGTTGGGGGTCGTGCAGGGTCTCCATCATCTGTTCGACAGACGGGGCACCCTTCAATGCCGCGTAGCCATCAGGGAACCGACGCTCGATCTCAAGTCGGAAGGCTCGAAGCTCATCACGTCGTTTCAGTCGGTCAGAGCCGTCTTGTCCTGCCTTCGCCAGATGGCCCGCCAGCCGAGCCTCCATCCGCTCTTCGCTTTCCAGCAACTGAAGCCAACGTCGTTCACGGTCGAAATGGGCGTCACAGTCAACGAGCCAAGCAGCCTTCAGGCTTGTTTCGAAGGCACCCCGCGCCGCCATCATCGCTGCGGGGAACAACACCAGATCGGTTCGTGCGAGAGCCAGCACGCCTTCCACGGACCTGATCGCGACGTTGAACAGCGGCAAGGCGGCCCGATCCGCTTCGTATCGGCCGAGTTCCGCATAGCCATCAAGCGTTCGCCCACGGGCTGAAAGGAACCGGCCGATGGCATCGTCGATGAGATCGCACGCCGCGCGTATCTCGGGGGTAGGCGCAAGGATGATGTTCGTGCTGCTCATTCGGCCAGCTTAACGACATCGGTCGCTGATCCACCAAACAGATGGAAGCGGGCACAAAATATCGATTACGCCAGCACTGCGTTTGCGGGCCGTGAAACACAGCGATTTCCACCCCCGTTTTCGAGAACGGTCGTGACGGGGTTATCGAGCGATCTTCCGGTCGATGACACCCGATCCGGCTGAAGCCTCTGTCAGGATCGGGCCGACCTCACTCCGACTATACTGCCAACTTCCAGACCGATCTGGCGGCGGACACCGTTGGAGGTCATGTGCCAACGAGGATCAGCAGGGTCGATCACGTCTTCACACTTACGGAGATCGTGATTTCGTTGATTGTGCTCGGCCGGTGCTTCGGCATTCCCGTATAGTCGAAGTTCCGCCAGCGCGTTTCGGCCTGAAGACACATATGGCGTCTTTTGGTAGGCTATGTGGCCAGCCAGTTTTTGGGCATCGAAGACTGCCGAATAATAATGATATTGGCCGATCTGTCGGATAGAATAGATAAATAGATCAAAGTTCTCTGGTTTGGGTTTCAGCCGGGGGCAGGTTTCAAGAGGTCGCCTTCGGCGTCTCATGATCCAGCCCCGGCCGATGCCCCAAACCCGGCCGGGGGTTTTCTATTTCGGCGCGCTGTCAGGCCGTAATCTGACGAGGCTCATAACACTCGGGGGCATAGAGGCGGGCGGCCCCACCCGCAGAACTGGAAAAGGCCGGAATACAGGACCGGCGCAGGCGCCAAGGGTGGGCAAGTGGAATCCGATCTGTCGGAGCCGTCCACGATAAATGGTCCGCAAGGATCGTCGTCCGCTGCCACGGGCGTAGGCAAACCGATTCGGGGTCCATCGAGACAGAGTTGAAGCCCCGGAATCTTGTGATGCGTTCCCTCGTTCTGCGCTCGCGAGATGCGCCGCCCCTGTGCAATGGGCGGTCAACCGTTGTGAGGTGATACGTCACTCTTAACCGGCCATTAGATTGGCAGCGGATCGTCCGAAGCGACGACGTGGTTCTGATACCCCTGTCACTATTCAGGATGGGGCGATTTGCTGGCACCGGGCAACCACCAGCGGGGTAACACCCGAACGTCGCTGAACGAGGTTCATACCGACTCAGGAATGAAGAACATCCCTTGCCTTTCCCTCTTCTGCCCCGGCGATGCCGGAAATCAGTGTGTGGGAGGGGCAGGGGAAATTGTTCAATTGATCTTGGAATGAAGCAGATCAGTTCAAAAGAAGCATTCTCGTAGCTCTCAAACGTCTTGGCCGCGAACGGCAGTGAGCGAGCCAAGCGTGCAGAGAGCCGTTCGAGCGTAGCTCGGACGCCTCGGCACATCGGATCAACTATGGCAGATCGGCTCCAGCCTATCTCACTTTGATGGAAGCTGGCGTCCGCTCGTGAACAGGTCGAGTTCAACAACTTCAGGCGTCAGCCCGCGCCGCTTCGCTGTTTCGATAACGCTGGTGATGTAGGCACCGTAGGTGCGCTCTTGTTGGATGGGCGTCAGATCACGCTTTGACCGGTTCAGCGTGGCCTTAAGGTCCGCGAACTCCGGTTCCGCGCTCTGGGCAATCGCCCGGCGCACCATGGAGTCGTAGATCAGACATGGACCTTCGTTGGTCGTGAGCCGCGCAAAGTAGGCAATCTTGGTCGTTGTCGCTGTGCCGACGCCTTTCACGCACATGTTCAGCATCGCCACCGTCTCGTTTGCCGAGCGTGGCTGGGCGCGCAAGCTGTTGAGGGCGTCGCTGAAGCTGGATGAGCGGAAGGCGTCGGAGAAGGCGTGCCATCCACCGCCGGGCAGACTGCCCTTTGGGTAGCCCCACTTGATCGTGGAGATCACGCCCTTCAGGTCGGAGACGTCGAAGTGCTCAAACACTATGGCGCGGGTGAACCTTTGGCCGTCGAGCGCATCGTAGTCAGCAGCGTGTTGGTAGGGTGCCCCGTGACGCTCATCATCACGATGCTTGCGCCAGTTCTTCAACCGGAAGCTCTCGTCCGTAGCGAACTGGAGAATATCGTCAGTCATGGTGCCCCCCGGCAAGTGCCCGCACGGCGTGCGGTGCCCAGCGTTGGTAATCCCCGATCCGCTAACGGCCAAGCTCTTCACTGATCGAATGCGGCAAGCACCAGCTTCATGCCCGCACCTCCATCAGTTCCTCGATGCGCGTTGTGTATCTGGACGAACGGTTGTTGGCCCGCGTGGACCATGGCGTCACCTGACGTATCCCGCCGGGTCGTAGAGTTCCCCGGCCAAAGCGGGCATTCACCGCATCCAGGGCAGTCATCAGCTTCTCCGCCCTGACGGGATCGACGGTCGGCAGGAGATCGCGCGGTGCATCCTGTTGAGCCTGTAGGTCCAGCAGGATCACGCCCGCTTTGGCGTAGCGCGTGTCTGGCTTCCACATCGACCGCCCAGCAGCGACAGCCTGATTGATGATCGCAAAGCTGTCGGCAGTCGGCTCGATCTCGAACGACCTCTGCCCGTGATACCAAGGGTCGCCGTTGTGCGGATGGGTGTGGAAGAAGACCTGCATCGCACTCGCGACCAGACCGTGCTGGCGACATTTTTCGGCCGCCCGACCAGCGTGGACTGCCAGAGCCTCTCGCATGTCAGTCCATGTCTCGACAGGACGTCCGAACATCCGCGTCACCGCAGCCGTCTGCTTCTGATCCGGCGCCAGCGTGAGAGGCAGACAGGACACGCCGTTCAACTCGGCATGAGTCCTCTGCCCGGTGACCGTCATCAACTTCCGCACACTCGCTGATGGCAGCGCAGCGAACTGCTCGACCGTGAAAACGCCGAGGTCGTTGAGCTTGGTCTGGTTGGCTCGACCGACGCCCCAGATTTCGTCGATGGGCATGGTGGCGAACGCTTCGCGCCGGATGTCGATATCGCCGAAATCGGAGACGCCGGTTGCCGTCTTCGCGTGCTTGTTCGCCAACTTGGCCAACGTCTTGGTCGGCCCAATGCCGACGCATGTCGGAATCTTGGTGATGCGGCGCACCCGGTCTCGAACCCGGCGGCAGTAATCCACCCTCGCGAAGGCGGTCAGGTCCAAAAACATCTCGTCGATGCTGTAGGGTTCGACCCGCGCGAAATGGTCGGAGAGCACCTCGAAAACCCTCCGGCTCATGTCGCCGTAAAGGGCGTAGTTCGAGGACTTCGCAACGACGTCGCGATACTCCGGCTTCCGCTTCGACAGGTGCCAGACCTCGCCCATCTTGATCCCGAGGGCTTTCGCCTCGGCTGATCTGGCGATGGCGCAGCCGTCGTTGTTCGACAGCACGATCACTGGCTTGCCGGTCAGGCTGGGATCAAAGGCTCTTTCGCACGAGACATAGAAGTTATTGCCGTCGATCAGGCCGAACATCAGACATCGGTCCTGACCAACGCGGCGATCATGGCCCAGACTCCCGTTTCGTCGGAGACCGGCTGCGGCGTGTCATTCGAGGGTTCGAGCCACCACTGCCCATCCCTCTCCGTGAGGATCGCGAGGACCACATCACCGTGCAGGAAGGCGACGCAGACCTTCCCCGAGCGTGGCTCGGCGTCAGTGTTGACCACAAGGATGTCGCCGCCATGGATGCCGCGCTTCCGTAGCCCTTCACCCTTGACCCTCACTGCGTATCGCTGGGGCCGACGTAGCTCCAGCAAATCGGCCAGATCGGGCACGGCCTCGACGTGATCCTGCGCCGGGCTTTGGAAGCCTGTTGTCTCGGCACCTTTGTAAGCGGCTGCACCCATGCAGCACTAATGTTCTTTTTTTGTTCCGCCCTCAAGACGGGTTGGCTCCCTTGCCTGTGGAAGGTATGGGGTTCAAAAATCGGGGGTTGTAATGTCGTTGGCGTCTAACTTTGCGCGGAGCGTGAAGGTCGAACTGATCGCGAAACTGGTGACGTCATACGAGGCTTATGACGGCGGAACGCTGATCAAAAACGTCGCCCCCCACAATGTCCGAGACTACTTCCGAAAATACGGGAGCACGGCGCGCAAGTTCGATCACATCGAAAGCGACGACATCTACGTCGGATACGTCAGGATGCCGGGCAAACCCGAGTTCCTTTCGGCTATCGTTCTGGCGGGGGAACACGCCGTGGCAGTCAGTTTCGATGCCGAGACGGACGACAGCAATGACTTCCTGACTTTGATGGCCAAGAAGGAGTTTGCAGAGCGCATGACTGCCGCAGTGCAGCGCGCCTCCGCGATCATGAGGAAGGTCGTTGCGCCTACGCCTGTCGCCCCTGCTGCTGTGCCAGAGCCAACCGCCGCAAAGAAGGATAACTCGGTCGGATGGATGCTCATCGCCATCGTCGCAGTGATTGGAGGGGCAATCTTCCTCATCCCCATGCTCACCGCGCAGACCGCCCGAGAAACTGAAAACCCAATGGCCAACTTCAGGCTGCAAGACAGCTACGAGCAAGGCGGTCCACAGTATTCTGCTACGCCACCTGTCTCGGCGGATATCCCACAGGGCTACGAGCAAAAAGGCTCGGTAATCGAGGGGGTCACCTACGGGATGGCTGATGCCATTGAAACGGGCATTGGTGAGTTAAATGCGTCGTTATCAGAGGGAGGGATGTGGGGGGCGGAGGCAGCGAGTCTGGGGTGCTGGGATAGGGCGAAATCTTCTACAAGCATATTTGAAGTAGACAGATGTGCGGCGTTTGATCTGACGGCGCAGTATCGTGACAGGATTGCTCACGGGTCTATTGGAACGCCCCTTAACGAGCATTTTTCGAACACTACCGTGAGGATGCGCCAAGCTTATTCGCGCTTCACTGAAAGCAGCGAGCAAAGAATAGCTTTGGTGGAGGGCCAGACCGCGATTTTGCTTCGAGACCTGTCGACCTGATCTGGTTGACGGATTCGGCTTCCATGAGACCCTGAACCTCCACAGAAAATGGAGGTCAGTTGGCACCGTTCGAAGAACCGCTGCGATGTCTCGCAGTCAGCGTAGTCCTTGACGAAGCTGGCGAAGTCGATGGCATCGAACTCGAAGCATTCCTGAACCACATCGCGGGCCGACATCAGTGGCTATCAACGACGGAATGGCTTTTTGTCGAGCCTCCGGCCGAGGCCGAAGGGCATGCCACCGTGCCCGTGGCGATGCCGCAGGGGATAGCAGTTCAGGCGATCCTGAACGATCTGACAAACGAACCGCAGCGGATCATCTTCGACCTGCCGACAACCCCGGCTGAAACGCGGAAGTGGCGGTGGGTCGCGTTCCAGAGCGCGCCGAACAATCAAGGGCGGGGTCGTTTCCCATGGGAGGCCGCCCATGCGTGATGGAGGCTTGCTCGGCTGGTGCACGGAAGCTCTGGTGAAGCTGGATGACGCCGCCCCCGGTGTTCTGGCCCGCGTGCTGACGGCGGCGCCCGCCCGCCGACAGGCGATCTTCGCTGCGCTGGCATCTCGGGAAGAGCAGGTCGGCCTCTGCGATGCAGGTGACGATCTTCTCCCGATGTCGTTCGCCGAGGTGATCCGCCATGGCCGCCCCGGCGACATCCTGCGACGGGCGTTCGGTGAAGTCCCCGAAGGCTTTGCCAGCATGCTGACGCAGATCGGCGAACGACCTCTGCCGCGCGCCAAGGACTACATCGCCTTGCGCGCCCTCATCGCCGACAGTGATGCGCGAGCCGCCGACGCTTTGCGCGGTTCAGGCCGGATCACATGCCGGAAGCTGGATGTCCTGCAATCGTTGGACCCGCGCTGGCGTCACGCCAACACACTGGAGCGGATCGACAGCGGCGGCGAAGCCCTGATGTTTAATCAGGCCATCGGCTTCATTCAGTCGCTGAACTCGAAAGCGACCGATGAGGTGGTAGCTGGAGCTATCGACTTGATGCGTCCGACCTCCACGCTTGCTCGCTTGCTCGACCGATTCCTACAACGTGCAGATCAACTGCCCCCGCATCCCATCGCATCGGGCGACAACGAACTGCGTCCGCTGCTCTCGATGAGAGATGTGTTGGACGCTGGCCGACGCTATCGGAACTGCCTCCGTCATCGCCTTGCCGATGCGGCAGTCGGCCGTATGGCTCTGGCCGAATACCGGGGCGAATGCCTCGTGGAATTCCGCCCCCTGACTACCGGAGCGGGCTGGCTCCTCCGAGATGTCCACATCGAACGAAATCGCCCCGTGCCGTTGAGCTTGTTCGCCGACGTGGAAGCGAAATGCGACGAGATCGGCATTCCCCGCATCAACGAGACTGGAGGCGGTGATGGTCGCTCCAGCTACCGGCACTTCACGAAGGAGTTGGAGTGGGGCTGAAGTCTGCTCACTTCAATGACCTTGAACTTCCCTCAAACGCCTCGCGTCGAGCGACACGCAAGTCATCCAAGGTCATGCCTCTGCTGCGGTGAACCATGCGATGACAGTTCGCGCAGACCAATGCGAGGTCGGCTGCTCTCGTAATCACCGCCTCGTCTGATTCACCGAGCGGCACGATGTGATGCGCCTCGATGTAGCCCGAGCCCTTCGGGCCATAGGTCGCGGCGAAGTCGAACTCGCAAACCACGCATGACAGCTTTCCGGTGCGTTTCAGTGTTGAGACTTTGAGTTTCTTTGCCAGATCGGCTGATCGCCGCTCACGTCGGAGGTGAGCTTTCAGGACTGGAGCACCTTCGTTTACCCCGTCCTGATCCAGCCAATCATCTTCGCCGTCGTCAGCGTCAGTAGGCTCGTAAGGGTCGTCCCGATCCCAAAGACCCGGAAACAACTCCTGAACCTCAAACCCAAGGGCAATCAAAAGATTGGCCGCTGAATCCGGGGTCGCGATGCCGCCTGAAATCTGTTTGGGGGTAAGTGGCCGCGAGAACTCTGGAAGATATTTGAATGCGACGGCGGCGATAGGCTTCGTGTCGAAAGGCTCGCCTTCATACATGAGGCAATAACGGCGGGAGCGGTGAAAGCCGTAGCGACGTCGAAACGCCTCATGACCGAGCGTTCGGCATTCCTCAATTGCCTTCTCGACTGATGCAACAGTGAGCTTGTTTCGCATCAGCCGTGGCCCGTCGCGAGGGCCGAAGCCTTGTCGGAAACATCTAAAAAGGCGGCATCCAGCGCGCCCTGATGCGTGTCGAGCCAACCCTTTGGCCGCTCGTAGTCTGGCATCAGCGTCGCCATGTGCGCCCAGAAGTCGGGGCCATGCGAGCGGACGGTCAGGTGCGCCAGTTCATGGGCGACGACGTATTCCAGCACCGTTTTCGGCGCGAAGACGAGGGTCCAGTTGATCAGGATGGAGCCGGTCGGGCCACAGGCGCCCCAGCCGGTCTTCATGTCGGCGACGCGGATCGTGCGCGGCCTCAAATCGAACCGGCGACGATAGGCAGCAGCGATGTCCATGACGTCCCGACGCACGCGACGCTTCAGCCACAACTTGATCTCGGTGGCGACGATGGCGTCCTGATCAGCCTCGCGGACCCATGATGGAAGATCGACCAGAAAGCCGTTGCGGTAGTCGATCTCGATGTGCGCGCCGTCGTGTCGGCGCACGGTCAGCCGAGCCATCCGTCCGCGATACGGAATCTTCGAGCCGGTCATGAACCGGGGCACGACCGCCCGCTTCGACGTCTTGGTCTCAAGCTCGCGCAGGGTGTTGAAGAGCCACTGCCGCTTGCGGTCGAGGAAGGCGTCGATCTCGGCGTCGTCGTCGGTCGTGAGAGCCAGCACCTCGACGTGGCCGGGCGTGACTGTGATCCGCCGTTCAGACGCAGCAGCGGATCGGCGAAGTTCGTAGGCGACCTCAGTCTGGCCAATGCGGACGACGCCCATCAATGGCTCTCGGCGTAGGCGTGGACGGCGTAGTCCTCAATCTCGTCCCGCACGGCGTTGGCGTCGTCCAGTTCGAGCGGACGCAGCAGCTTGCGGACTTCGCGGCGAAGCTCCTTCTTGTAGCCGTCCATGAAGAACCACGATGGCTGGCTGGTCTGCGCTCCAGCGTAGAGGTCGCCCACCTCGACGGCGACGCTCTGGAGCGCGGAGTGATCCGCCTCCGGCGCATGCGGCTCGATGATCCGCAGGATGGCGAAGGCGCGCTCGTCCATGCCCAGTTCGTCGTGGGCGCCCACCTCGGCCACGATGCCGCCCGTCAGGTCTTCAAAGTCCTTCAGGCCCTCGGCGGCGGCGATCTGGCCTTCCTCGAAGCGGCGGATGATCTCCAGCACCCGTTCGGAGAAGCGACCGTATTGAGCCGGGTTCTTATCGACCAGTTCGCGGGTCACGCGCTTAAGTTCGACCGACTTCCGCACGAATGCCGCGTGGAGTTCCTCGTCCGACATCTCCTCGGTTTGGAAGTCGTCCTTGAATTCAGGATCGGTGATGTTGCGAAGGCGGACGGTCGTGGTCAGGCCGGTGGCGCGGACGTGCTCTTCCAGCATGTCCCTGATCTTCCCCGAGTAGGTCAGGTGATCGAGGCTCTCGTCCTTGGTGATCGCCTGTTGAGCCAGTCGCAGGAACGTCGCGGCCCACTTCATGTCTTCGGTGAAATCGAGGATCGCCGGATCGGGCGACAGGTCGCCGTAGGTCCGCACGAAATGACGGCCCAACCGCTGAAGCTCGAACCAGTCGTCCTCGCGGCCATCCGCCACCAGCTTCTCGATGGCGTAGGCGGCGGCCTTCTCGTCCATGCCGTCGAGACCGAGCAGCCGAAGTTGGCGTTTGAATTCGGCGTGGGTCTTCCGCAGGTCGCGACGCAGCAGGTCGAGGTCGCGTAGCGCGTTCTGAACATCGTCAGCGCGGTAGGAGGACAGGGCGTCGTCGAGGTGCTGGGTGACGCCGATGTAGTCCACGATCCGGCCGTGCGGTTTATCGACGGTCGAGCCGTCCTGTCGCTTGATCGAGCAGGTTCGATTGGTCCGAGCGATGGCCTGAAGCAGCCCGTGTTCGCGCAGCGGCTTGTCCAGATACATGACGTGCTCGTTCGGCGCGTCGAACCCAGTCAGCAACTTGTCGCACACGATCAGGAAGCTCGGCTCATCTCCGCTTCCTTTGAACGCCTTCTTGGCGGCCTTCTCCCCATCAGCATCGAGGTAGTGCGAGCGCAGTTCGGCTCGGACAGTTTCGATGTCCGTATCCTCGCTCGGCTTGTCGTCCTCTTGGCTCTTGGAGAAGACACAGGCGATCATCCGCTCGGCCTTCGCCGCAGCATCCGCCTCGGCCATGCCGTCCTTCGCAAGATCGTCGGCGATCACCTTTGCCAAGGCCAGCCGGTAGAGCACGACCGACTCGCGGTCGATGGCGACGATCTGGGCCTTGAACCCGTCCGGGCGACAGGTCTGTTTGAAGTGCTCCCAGATGTCGCGTGCGATCAGTTTGATGCGCTCGGGGTGCTTGGCGATCAGGGCGAGGCTAACGCCCGTCTGCTTCAGCTTCTCGCGCTTCTCATCCGACAAATCGACGAACCAGCGGTCGAACAGGATGTCGATCTCGGCCTCGTTGATCGACCATTCGGTCTTCCGACCCTCGTAGAGGATCGGCACGGTGGCGCCGTCGCGCACGGCGTCGTCGATCCCGTATTTGTCGAGGTAGGTCTCACCCGGCTCGCTGAAGCGGGCATAGGTGTCCTTGTCGGCCTTCTTGATCGGTGTGCCGGTGAAGCCGAAGTAGCGGGCGTCGGGCAGGGTCGCCTGAAGGAAGGCGCCGAGGTCTTTCTCCTGTGTGCGGTGGCACTCGTCCACCAACACGATCCAGTCTTCCGAGTTCGGAATCGGCTCCTTGGAGCCTTGGAACTTGAAGATGGTCGAAAGCAGGATTTGGCCCGAGCCGCCGCGCGCTACAGCCTCGCGCAACGCCTTTACGTCCGCCGCCTGTGTCGGGTTGGGCAGACCACAGGCGACGAAGGTCTTGGATATCTGATCGTCCAAGTCGATGCGGTCGGTCAGGACGAGGATGTTCGGATTCTGAAGCGTCGGCGCATCCAGCGTCAGATGGGTCTTTAGCTTCAGGGCGAGGAACACCATTGTCAGGCTCTTGCCCGACCCTTGCGTGTGCCAGATCAGACCCTTCTTCTTTGTCCCTTCAGCGACGCGATACACGGCTTTGTTGACGGCCCGAAACTGCTGATAGCGGCAGACCTTCTTGATCCGCCGTCCGGTGTCGGGATCGGTCTCGAAGACTATGAAGTGAGCAAGCAGGTCCAGCAGTCGCGCTGGCTCCAGCAGGCAATACATGTCCTTGGTCAGATCGTCGGTGAAGTCCGAGCGTTCGAACGGAAATGGGTCAGGCCAAGGCGCATAGAATTTCGCCTTTGCATCGGTCGCACCATACAGCGTCGCCATGCCGTCCGTGACGATGTTGAAGGCGTTGGGATAGAACAGGCGCGGGATGTCGCGCTCATACTGCTTGATCTGCTCGAACGCCTGACCCGAACGATCCGCCGACTTCAGCGGACATTTGGCCTCGATCACGACCAGCGGGATGCCGTTCACGAACACCACCAGATCGGCGATGCGCGACCGCTGCGCCTCGACCTTGAACTGGCGCACGACGTGGTAGCGGTTCCTATCGGGCCGCTTGAAGTCGATCAGGGTGACGGGCTTGTCCTTGGCCTCGCCCTTCAGCCGCCGCGAATAGGCGCCGCGCAGCCGACGCTGCCATTCCTCATTGTCCGACAGGGTGGACAGATCGCTGTAGATCGCCTCGGCGTCCTCGGCGCCCAGCCCTTCGTTCAGAGCCTGAAGGGCTTCGATAATCACCGGCTTAAGCAGGACGCGGTTCGCCTCCTGCCGCATCAGCATCGCCGCCTCGTGATGAAGCGCGACGTAGCCCATGGCCGTCAGGGCATCGAGCGCGGGCTTCTCGGCGAGGCGGTATTCGCTCATGCGGGCACCCTGACGCGGCCGGAGAGGAGGTCGGAAGCGAGACTGCTCTTCAAGTCGCCTGTTTGGGCGCGAGACTCGGCGGCGCGGTCAAGCGCGAGATCAATCTCTTCGAGCATCTTTGCCAAGGTGATCTGGGTCGCGAGCGGTGGGCACGGGATTGGAAGCTGACGGATATCGCCAACGCGAACATGGCCTACCGTTGAACCACCTCCCAAAATTCGAAGGTGGTCCTGAACCGGCTGACTCTGGAGCGCATAGAGCAGGAACGAACTGTCAAGCTTCGTCGGCTGGGGGCGGTAAAGCATCATTCTTTGTCCCAAACAGACCGGTTCGTCGTGCGGCACAGCGCAGACCTCTCCAATCGGGGCCTCGCGAGTGATGAGCACGTCACCGACTCTGGGACGGCCACGCCGAGTCCATTCGTCAAAGGACGCAGGATCAGTTCGCACGAGATCGTGTCGCACGAATCGCCCGTGACGCACATTCGGCGTTCGCACGACGGCGAAGCCGGTTTCCGTGATAGGCGGCGTTCGGTTCTTGCAATCAATCACGGCCTCGCAAATGTCTTCGGCCGGAATAGCTGCCCACCCATGAGGAAGCGGGCCAAGAATGGTGTCTTCGGGCTCCTCGCCATCAGCCGCAGTAAACAGGTCTCGGAGCGCGAGTTTGCGGAGGAGCCGCAGATGGGTGAGCGATAAGTCGTTCAGTCGATGAGCGTCATCCACTGACCGCAGCACCTCGGCGATCCGCCGCTGCTCTTTTAACGGGGGGAGCAAGATGCGCTGACCGTAAGCCTTGTCCCTATTCAAGCCGGGCACCCCGGTCGCTTCGTTCAGTTCGGACAGACGCGCGTTTTCCAACGTCGCCGCCAGCCAATCGAAATCCGACTCCACGCGGGGGACCACATAGTATGTAGTGTCGATAGGCCAGAACGGGCCTGTCGTGACATTCACAGAACCAGCAGTTCCTTTGCGGCCGACCACAATGCCGCGTTCTTTCACAAGCGGAGCGGAATGCTCGCCGCAAATGCCATTGGAGCCATAGACAGGGATTGCGCCGGGTTCGCGCGCGGAGGCGGCAAGAGCACGGCCGTATTCCAATCGGATCACTTCGCCGAGCGTGACCGAAGTCCATCCCTCCGGCACCTCACCCGACATAGCCGAGCCTCTTCAGGTGACCGAACATCACCGCCTCGGCTTCGTCGCGTTTGGCAATCAGGTCTTGGAGCTTTGCGACCTCGGCTGCGACATCCACAGCCACGGCGTCAGCACCGGTCTGGACGTAGCGGCTGATGTTCAGGTTGGAACCGTTGGCCGCGATCTCCTCGACCGGCACCACACGCGCCAGCTTCTCGATGTCGATGAAGCCGTGGAAGGCGTCGGCCAGCGTCCGCACGTTAGCGTCGGTCAGGTGGTTCTGGGCCTTGCCCGGCGTGAAGATGGAGTCGCCGTTGACGACCAACACCTCGCCCTTCCGGTCGGCGGGCTTCGTCTTGCGGATGATCATGATCGCAGCCGGGATGCCCGCACCGTAGAAGAGGTTGGGCGCCAGCCCGATCACCGCCTCAATGATATCCGCTTTCAGCATGGCCTCGCGGATGCGGCCCTCGGCGCCGCCCCGGAATAGCACGCCGTGCGGCACCACCACGCCCAGCATGCCGTCGTCCTTCAGCGAGGCGACCATGTGCTGAACGAAGGCGAGATCGCCATAACCCTTGGGCGGCACACCATATACATCGCGCCCGAAGGGATCGCCGTTGGTCCAGACCTCATGACCCCACTCCTTCACGGAGAACGGCGGGTTGGCCAGCACCCGGTCATAGGCGCCGATGCCGGGCGTGAACTCCTGCGCGCGCGGGTCATATCGCTTGGGGTCGAGGAGGGTGTCGCCCTTGGCGATGAAGGCGTCGTCGATGTCGTGGAGGAACAGGTTGATCTGGGCGATGGCCCAAGTGTCCAGTTCCTTCTCCTGCCCGTAGAGGGACAGGCTGCGCGGGTCTTGGCCCTTGTCCTTCAGGTGCTGGGCCGCCTCCAGCAGCATGCCGCCCGAGCCGCAGGTGGGGTCGTAGATCGACATGCCCGGCTGGGGATCGAGGCATTCGACGATCAGCTTCACGACCTGTCGAGGCGTGTAGAACTCGCCGCCCTTCTTGCCCGCGCCTTCGGCGAACTGCTCGATCAGATACATGTAGGCGTCGCCCAGCATGTCGGGCGGCACGTCGCTGTTCCGCAGCCGGTGCTTCTCGAAGTGCGCGAGCAGCTTCTCCAGCCGCGCGTCGGGGAAGCGTTCCTGATTGGCGAAGTCCACGTCCCCGAACACGCCGCGCAGACGCAGATTGGCGTCTTCGATGGCGGCGAAGGCGTTGTTCAGATGCTGGCCGATCTGGGTGGCGTGCTTCCTGACCGCGTTCCAGTGATGCTGCGGCGGGACGTGGAAGCGGTGCTCGTCAGGATCGGCCGCGTCCTCGCGGTCGCCGGTCTCGGCCAGCAGAACCTCGAACTCTTCGTCCCATACGTCGCAGAGGCGGCGGTAGAACAGCAGGGCGAAGATGTAGTCCTTGAACTTCCCCGCATCGACATGGCCGCGCAGAATGTCCGCCGCTTGCCAGAGATGCCGTTCGAGTTCGGATTGCGTAAGCGTAGCCACTGAAGCCCCCAGTGCGATGACCGCACGGGATCGTTGAATCGAGGTATGACGGCAGGGTCAAGGTTGGAAGCTGGAGGAAATGATGGTGGTGGATTGGACGAAGCTTTGGCCGCTGGTCCTGACCTCTTCGGTCATCGCGGCATTCCTGACCTACGGCCTTGGCCTGCTTAAGGACTGGCTGAACCGAAACCGAGACGCTGACTTCGCTGCATTGTTCGTCGCCTTAAGTCTGGAGGAATACGCCTCTCGCTGCGCCTCGGTCGTAGGTGACATCGGCACGTTCTGGAGTTCATCTGGAAACGCTGGAACGTCCCACGGGAATGTCCCAGAGTTGAACAGCTTCAAAAGCGATATCGAGTGGAAAGCTCTGGGCATCAAGCTGACCTCCAAAGCTTTGTCGTTCCGGGTGCGAGTCGCCCACACCCGCGAAATACTTTCTGACCTCTCCGACCACATCAACGAGGAGATCGTGGAAGAAGCGCGTGATCACGCGGTGAAACTCGGCTTGGAGGCCATCGCGATTGCCGAGGTGTTCCGAAAGACGCGGAAACTCGGTGCCCCACTGCCGGTGTCGGATTGGAGCACCAAAAAGTGGCTTCAGGGGAAGGCTGATGAAATCGCTGCCGTCAGGGCAAAGGAGAAGATGAGAGACGATTAGAACTGGACTACATCTCCGCGCACCGCTTGCGAGCCGTGACCTAAATAGGTGGTATGGACATCTACCACCACTTTCTTGAACGCGGCCTGACAGACTCTCGTCGGCACTTCTCGTCCGCATGGCTCGGCAGAGCCGAGAACTACATGTGCCTTCGTTCTGGGCGAGAAGCGTCGGCCGACGCGCTCATCGAACTGTTCCAGACGCTAT
Source organism: Brevundimonas vitisensis (assembly GCF_016656965.1). Taxonomy (NCBI): domain Bacteria; kingdom Pseudomonadati; phylum Pseudomonadota; class Alphaproteobacteria; order Caulobacterales; family Caulobacteraceae; genus Brevundimonas; species Brevundimonas vitis. The sequence goes on along the minus strand of NZ_CP067977.1, from coordinate 2,452,999 downwards.
GGCGTGAAGGTCAGTTCGCGCTGGCCGTCCGTGTGGGCTGGACAGTCCTTTGGCTAACACCGGAGGCTCGCAGATGAGCCACTTCGTTGTTCTTTTCCCTGACGACGGTGACGCTACGCTGGCGGCCGTGCTTCTTCAAACCAAGACTGGTGCGATCATCTCCAGTCCGATGGAGGACAGACTCCTCATCTGCGCCACAGAAGCGGACGCCGTTTTCATTCGCTGCGGTCTCGGTCTTCGGCCGGTGTCCAACACGATGTTCACTGTCCCGGTAAGCGACCAAGCGAATGTGAGCGCGTGGCTCACCACCAATCGACTTTCCCGACGCTGCGAGTGGCGAGCATTGGAGCACTTCGAATTCATGTCGCTTGAGGCCGCTGACAGGTTGATCGAGGTTTTCATCGGTGTGACCGGTAATATCCCGAAGGTCTTGCCGCTGGCCCTCTGGCCAGATGTCTTCCGGCCAAGCCTCCGAGCCGCTTGAGGCTTCAACGCGGCCAGTTGAAAGCGATGCAAATCGCGCATCCAAGCTCTCGGCCGATTTGCCGCCGAGTTCGCTCGTCCGAACCTCACCGAGGATACGAGCGCGCCCTTTCACAAACCAAACAGCATCACGTTCGACGCCGATGAAACTGCGACCCGTAGCCATCGCGGCGGCGCCGGTCGTCCCGCTGCCGTAGCAGTGGTCGAGCACGACCTCTCCGGGGTTGGAGTAAGTGCGGATCAGATATTCCGCCAGAGCTTGAGGCTTCTGGGTGGGATGGCCGTGGTCACGCTCGCAATCGAACTCCAGCACCGATTGCGGATAGTTCGCGGTGTCGTTCGTCCATTCGCCCTTGGTGTAGGTATCCCGGTAGACGGCTCCCACCTTCCCGCGACGAGTGACCTTGGCGGCCTTCGGCGTCACACCCTGCGGATTGTAGGTCATCTTTCCACGAGGGCGCGCGAACACGAGCACCTCCTCATGGCTCGCCAGATGACGCCGATTGGAGTGAAGGAACCCGACCGGGCGATTCTTCTTCCAGATCAGTTGCTGTCTGAACCAAGGGCGGTTCGACAGGATCAAGTCGATGGAGAACGGCTGTGCGGCATGGATCACGATCATGCCATTGGGAGCGAGGATGCGTTCGTATTCGCTCCACATCTCGGCCGCCGGAAGGGTTTGGTCCCATTCGCAGTTCGTGGTGCCGTAAGGCGGATCGACAAGGATCAGGTTCACCGATTTCGATGGGATCAGCTTCATCTTCTCGATGGCGTCCCCATTGTGAAAGTCGGCGAAAAGCTCGACGCCGGTCTCGGTCCTGCCAACGACATGGCGATCAACCAGTCCCAAACGCTTCTCGATGATCGGCCAGTAACTCGGCTCACGTTCGATGAGAACCGCAGAACGACCGTGTTCGATAGCCGCCGCACCCGTCGTCCCCGAGCCGCCGAACGGGTCGAGCACGACATCTCCGGGGTTCGAGCACGCCAGCACGATGCGTTCGATCATGGCTTGCGGGAACGGGCACGGGTGGCTGGTTCGCTCCTTGGCCGTGCCGTGAACCTGCGTGAAGGCCCAGATGTCGGCGGGGTTGGCACCCGCCGGATTGTTGCGCTTGTCAGCCGATGTCGAGGGACGTCGCACATCGTCGAGATTGAAGGTGGGGTAGATCGTCTTCGGACGACCGCGCGCGCCCTTCAGCACGCCGGGCTTCACCAGATACAGCCAGCGTTCCGAGCGAGTGGAGAAGCGTTGGGTGGTGTTCTGCTGGGCGCGGCGGTCCCAGACAATCTCCTGAACGAAGGTCAGGCCGGTGCCTGCGATCAGGGGGAACAGATAATAGGTGATGGGAACACGGCTGTTTGGCCCGGCCTTATGCATGCCGACGTTGATCCACATCGCGCCGCCGGGTTTCAGCACACGAGCCGCTGCCGTGATCCATTGGCGCGAGAACTCGATGTAGTCCTCGATGCTCGCGAACGTGTCGCCGTAGTGCATGCCGATGTTCAGATAGGGCGGCGACGTCACGACCAGATCGACCGACCCGGCGACCATGGAGTCCATGAATGCGACGCACTCACCCTTCACCAGTCGCGCGGTCGGCGCGGCGGGCGGCGGCGTGGTGGTGGGCAGGTTGTCGTTGGCGGCCGGAGCCTTCTGAACTTGAGCGACCTTCTGGCGGCGGATGACCATGTGTTTGTGACGTCCTCATCGGTTGGTGATGAGAGCGTTGTGATGTCTGGCGGCATTGCGGTCGAGGACGGGGAAATGATGTCCGAAGGACGGATTTTCACTTAAGCTTCCGGGTTCTCACATTGGCTTCCGAGTTCTCACTCGGGGCCGCTCTGAAACCTGATTGAAAGCTTCGAAGTGCGAGGTTGGGCGAATGTCCGACGAAGCTTCCCCCTATCGGTCGATCACTAAAGCCGCGCTCGCTGCGCTTCTCGGCATCCCCGAGCACCAGCTTCGCACCCGAGCAGAAGCGGCGGCCGATCTCGATGTCAGTCAGGGCACTCTCGCGAATCTGGCCATGCCGGATTCCGAGGGCATCGGCAGCGGCCCGGCCTACTACCGATCTACGACCAGCCCCACAGGCGGAACCGCTTGGTATCCAGCATCGGAAGTCGAAGCCTTTAGGAGACATCGCGCTGCGCCGATCAAGCGGAGCTATGATCGCAAAACTGGTCAGCAGGATTGGACCAAGCTCCAAGACGATGTGGATCGGCTCCCTGTCCACACCGTGGTCTCAATGATCGAGGAGTGGCGGGATAGCGAACTCTATCGACGTGCCCAAGCCATCCTCCACGACCCTAATCCGATGGCGGGACGACCGACCTACGAGGAAGAGTGCCGATTGTTTGGGGCGGCGCAGAAAGGCGGCCGCGTCGAGGCGTTTGCTGTCATCGCTGGTTCAGAAGATGGCGCCGCCCAGCGAAAGGCAATCTTCGAGAGCCTCGACGATCAGACAAATGCCGTAGAGACCCACCTTCTCGCGCTGACGTCTTCGCGAGGTTTATCCATCTCATCGGCCCATCCATCCTTCTTCGTCCTGACGACGATGTTCGAAAGGGCATGGGGGGAGGTTCTGGAGGCCGAAACGCGCTGGCGGAACTTCGACTATACGGGAATGCCGAAGCACCGGCCGAGCACAATCAACGAAATCACGATCTCCGTAAGTGTGAAGACGTGATCGACCCTGCTGATCCTCGTTGGCACATGACCTCCAACGGTGTCCGCCGCCAGATCGGTCTGGAAGTTGGCAGTATAGTCGGAGTGAGGTCGGCCCGATCCTGACAGAGGCTTCAGCCGGATCGGGTGTCATCGACCGGAAGATCGCTCGATAACCCCGTCACGACCGTTCTCGAAAACGGGGGTGGAAATCGCTGTGTTTCACGGCCCGCAAACGCAGTGCTGGCGTAATCGATATTTTGTGCCCGCTTCCATCTGTTTGGTGGATCAGCGACCGATGTCGTTAAGCTGGCCGAATGAGCAGCACGAACATCATCCTTGCGCCTACCCCCGAGATACGCGCGGCGTGCGATCTCATCGACGATGCCATCGGCCGGTTCCTTTCAGCCCGTGGGCGAACGCTTGATGGCTATGCGGAACTCGGCCGATACGAAGCGGATCGGGCCGCCTTGCCGCTGTTCAACGTCGCGATCAGGTCCGTGGAAGGCGTGCTGGCTCTCGCACGAACCGATCTGGTGTTGTTCCCCGCAGCGATGATGGCGGCGCGGGGTGCCTTCGAAACAAGCCTGAAGGCTGCTTGGCTCGTTGACTGTGACGCCCATTTCGACCGTGAACGACGTTGGCTTCAGTTGCTGGAAAGCGAAGAGCGGATGGAGGCTCGGCTGGCGGGCCATCTGGCGAAGGCAGGACAAGACGGCTCTGACCGACTGAAACGACGTGATGAGCTTCGAGCCTTCCGACTTGAGATCGAGCGTCGGTTCCCTGATGGCTACGCGGCATTGAAGGGTGCCCCGTCTGTCGAACAGATGATGGAGACCCTGCACGACCCCCAACTCTACGTCGCCTACATCTATCTTTCGCAGTTCCTGCACGGTGAGCGGGCTGCGGCATCCTACTACACACCGACCAGCCAACCTCGGCGTGACGCGGTGACGGCCGATGATTGGTCCTTCCCGCTCAAGGTGGTGTGGCTGGCCTTCTTCCGTGGCGCACGCAAGCTGCTGGTGCGGTTCGGCGGCGACCCGGACAGCTTCATGTCGGAAGGTGAAGAGGTCGAAGTTCGCAACGCTCTGGCGATGGTCGGATAGGTGGTGCGGTGATTACGGCTGCTATTCACCGCAAAATCTGCGGCGAGGTCGGGGCCGATTTGATTGACGGCCTACCGATCCATGAGAGCCTGTTCTCCAATCACCGGATCGGAGAACACCCTGACCAAGCGCGTGGCCCTGTATTGTCGTGTGAGCACGGCCGATAAAAACCAGACCGTCGAGAACCAACTTCGTGATCTGCGAGCCGTGGCCCAGAGGCAGGACTGGGAGATCGTGGCGACGTTCCTCGACGAGGGCATATCCGGCGCCAAGGGACGAGACAAACGACCGGGCTTCGACGCCTTACTGAAAGGGGTCGCACGCAGGGATTTCGATCTGATCGCTTGCTTCTCGGTCTGTAGGATCGGCCGATCCCTGCCTGACCTGATCCACTTCCTCGGCGACATCCAAACCAAGAACGTGGACCTCTACGTCCACACGCAGGGCCTCGACACCTCGACACCCTCCGGCCGGATGATGTTCTCGATGCTTGGCGTTTTTGCCGAATTCGAGAGGGCCATTCATAGGGAGCGCGTGTTCTCGGGGCTGCGTCGGACGACCAAGAAGAGCGGTCGCAAGCCCATGCCTGACGACCGTGTGGAAGCGATCAGGAAATCGTTGCGGGACGGTCAGGGCATCCGCGCCACCGCCCGGCTCCATCGTGCATCGCCCATGACCGTGATGGCCATCAAGCGTTCGATGGAGAGCGTCCCGGCTTAAGCCAGAGCCAGCTTCGCGTTCACCTGATCTTCCTCGCGGCGGAACTGGAAGCGCACTTCCACGCCTCCGTTGCCGAGCGAGTAGTGGGGCCAGTTCGACGGCTCGATGCCGATAGCCATCACTACCGCCTTCGCCCGCTCGGCCAGAACCTGCTGGGCCAGCGCGTTCAGCGACAGCTTCCCGACATCGTAGCCAGCCTTGGCCAGCACCTCGGCGAGCCGCTGCTCCTCGGCGTCAACATCGGACGCAGAGACGACGTGATCCAGCTTCCACACGTTGACCTTCTCCCCGTCCGATCAGAGCCTTGGCGACTCTCTCATCGCCAGCCGCAGAGCCGCTCCCATGGACGACATCGACGATCAAGACGCTTCGGAACGCTCACCGGGAAGCGTGGCAGGAGCGTCCCCTGTCGCGTCCACCATTGCTTCCCAAGACATATCCAAATGTTGGTGGGCGGCACCGGCTGGGAGCCAGCCTGACGGGATCGCACGGCTACCCCGGATCGCCCACCCCCATGACAACGGTCTCGCCGGCGATCAGATCGAGGTCGCGAGGGTCGTGCGACACCAGGATCATCGGCAGGTCGGCCTGGTCCCGCAGCCGCATCAGATAAGGGGCCAGCCGCTCGCGGCGCGATGCATCCAGGCCGGTGAAGGGCTCGTCGAGCAGGAGCAGCCTCGGCTTGGCCGCCAGGGCGCGGGCCAGGGCGACCCGGCGCGCTTCGCCTCCCGACAGGGCGGCGGGCCGTCGATCCTCGAAGCCCTCAAGATCCATCAGGTGAAGGGCTTCCGCCACGGTCAACCGATCCCCGCCATAGGGCTGAGAAAAGGCGATGTTCTGTCGCACGGTCAGGTGCGGAAAGAGCCTCACGTCCTGAAAGACATAGCCGATCCGTCGCTGGTGGGCGGGCCGCCGGTCGATACCGTCATCGAGCAGAAGGTCACCGTCGATCTGGATCCGGGCCGAGCCATGCTTCAGCAGCCCGGCCAAGCCATGCAGGAAGCTGGTCTTGCCACAGCCCGACGGCCCGACGAGCGCCACCGCCCGATGACGACTTTCAAAGGCAAAGTCGAAGGCGAAAGCCCCGCGCCGTCCCTTGGCCTGGCACGCCAGTTTCATTCCGATCTGGCCCGCTGCAGTTGGCGATTGCACAGCTCGGATCCGATCACGGCCAGTATGGAGACAGCCACGGCGATCAGGGCCAGTCGGACCGCGGCCTGATCGCCCTGGGCGCGCTGAAGCGCCGCATAGATGGCAACGGGCAGGGTCTGGGTCTCCCCCGGGATCGACCCCGCAAAGGTCACAGTCGCGCCGAACTCGCCAAAGGCACGGGCAAAGCCCAGAAAGGCGGCGGCCACCAGGCCCGGTGCCGCCAGCGGCAGGGTGACGCGCAGAAAGACCGCCGCCGGAGGCGCACCCAGGACAGCGGCAGCGTCTTCGAGGCCCTGATCGATACTCTCGAAGGCCAGGCGCAGGGGCCGTACCACCAGAGGCAGCGCCATCAGAGCGGCAGCGAGCGCCGCGCCCGTCCAGTGGAAAGCCAGGGTCACGCCGAACAGATCGTTCAACAACCGCCCGACCGGCCCTGTGGCTCCGAACACCACCAGCAGAACAAGGCCGGTCACCACGGGCGGCAGGACGAGGGGCAGATTGACCAGGGCCTCGACCAGCCATCGGCCAGGAAATCGTCCCCGCGCCAGCAGAAGGCCCAGCCCCAGCCCGAGCGGCAGAACGACGATCAAGGCGACGGCCGCTACCTTCAGCGACAGTCCCAGCGCCTGGAGTTCAAAGGGGGTCAACGGTTCAAGCATCAGGCCAGCGGCTCAAATCCGTACCGCTCGAAAACTGCAGCAGCGGCCGGGCCTCTGAGATGATCCAGGAAGTCGAGAGCCTGGTTGCTGGCACCCCGCACCGCCGCCGCCGGATAGACGATTTCCGGATACTGGTCCGGCGCGGGCTCCAGGACCGCCCTCACCGCGTTCTGGCCGACCGCGTCGCTGCGATAGACGATCCCGAAGGCCGCCTCGCCCCGTGCCACAAAGGCGCGTACCGCCCTGACGTCGGCACCATAGACCACCCGGCTCTGAACCCAGGACCAGCGTCCGGAGCCTTCAAGCCAGGCCTTGGCATAGGCCCCGGCGGGAACACTGTCGGGGTCACCGATCACGAGCCGGTTTCCCTTTCCAAGCGCCAAAAATGGATCGGGGCCGACGGCGGCTGCTGCCGGCGCGATCACGACCAGCCGATTGCCCAGCAGGGCACCGGGGGCTTCCGCCAAGAGTCCGGACCGCGACAACCGCAGCATCCAGGCGCGGTCGGCGAGGATGACCACATCGGCGGGTGCCCCGGCCTCGATCTGCCGCGCGAGCGCTCCGCTCGACCCGAAGGACAGTCTGACCCGCACGCCGGTATCCCGCCCATAGTCGGTGGCGATCTCCGTCAGGGCATCGGTCAATGAGGCCGCCGCAAAAACGGTGACGGGTGGGGCACTGCGCGGCGAGCAGCCCATGCCTGTCACCAGGGCCAGCAGAACGCCTGCAGCGATCCAGATCGACCTCGGCATCAAAATGCGCGCCTGTTGCAGGTTTCCGTTATAGTCTGTGGAACATGACGGTCGTCTACCAGTCTGACAAGCTGATCCGAGGGGGTCCCGCCCCCCTGATCGACCCGTTCGGTCGGACGATCCGCTATGTCCGTGTTTCGGTGACCGACCGCTGCGACCTGCGCTGTCTCTACTGCATGGCCGAGCATCCTGCCTTCCTGCCGAAGGCGGAGATGCTGAGCCTGGACGAACTGGACCGCCTTTGCGGAGCCTTCATCGATCTGGGTTGCCGCACCCTGCGCCTCACGGGAGGCGAGCCCTTGGTCCGCAAGGGTTTCATGGATCTGGTCTCCAGCCTTTCGACCCGACTGCGGACCGGGGCGCTGGAAGAGTTGACCCTGACCACCAATGGCACGCGCCTGGCCCAGCACGCCGATGCCCTGGCTGCCTGTGGCGTGCGCCGGATCAATGTCTCGCTCGACACCCTGGATGCCGACACCTATCGCCGCCTGACGCGAGGCGGCGATCTCAACCAGGTTCTGGCCGGTCTTGAGGCGGCGCGGTCGGCGGGACTGGCCGTCAAGATCAATGTGGTGGCGCTGAAGAACGATAATGCGCGCGAACTGCCGGACCTGATTCAGTGGGCGCACAGCCTGGGCATGGCACTGACCCTCATCGAGACCATGCCGATGGGCGAGATCGAGGCCGACCGGACCGACCAGTTCCTGTCGCTCGCAGATGTTCGGAAGGATCTGGCGCGCCGCTGGACTTTGACACCGTCGGCGAAACGGACGGCCGGTCCCGCCCAATATGTGCAGGTCCAGGAAACCGGCGGCGAGCTCGGGTTCATCACCCCTCTCACCCATGTCTTCTGCGAGGCTTGCAACCGGGTTCGCGTCACCTGCACGGGGCAGCTTTATCTTTGCCTGGGCCAGGAAGATCGCGCCGATCTGCGGGCCATACTGCGAGCGAACCCCGGCGACGACGCGCCCGTGCGCGCCGCCATCCGCTCTGCCGTCGACCGCAAGCCCAAGGGGCATGATTTCCGCATAGACCGACCGGGCGCGCCGCCGGCCTCGCCCCGGACCATGTCCGCGACAGGAGGGTGAGTTGCCGCAGGTAAGACTGTTCGGGACCATTGGCGATGCCGCAGGCTGGAGCGAAAAGACCGTGCCGGGCGAGACGCTAGGTGCGCTCAAGGCCATGATTGCCGCCGACGATCCGCAGCTGAGCGCACTGTTGTCCGACGCCTCGACCCTGGTGATCCTCAATCACGCCCTGATCCCGGCCAGCCTGAGGGGCGAGGACCGTCCTCTCGATATCCAGGATGAAATCGCCTTCGGCTCGCCGGTCGGAGGGGGATGACCATGGCCGGCCACGCCCTTCCCTCGCCGCACGGCAGCCGGGTCGTCTTGACCCGCGATGCCCTGGATGTCGCCGCCCTGACCGCGGCCTTCCATCGCGACCGATCCCATGTCGGGGCCGTGGTCATCTTCACCGGACTGGCCCGGAGCACCACCGATGGCGTGGCGGCGGGACAGCTGACCCTCGACGCCTATCCGGGGTTCACGGAAAAGGTGATGGTCGAGATGGCTGACGAGGCCCGCAGCCGGTTCGATATCGACGATGTCTCGGTCTGGCACCGTTGGGGCGAGATCCCCGTTGGAGAGGCCATCGTCTTCGTGGCTGTCGCCGCCGTCCATCGCCGTCCCGCCTTTGAGGCGGCGGACTTTCTGATGGACCATCTCAAGACAAGGGCACCGTTCTGGAAGCGGGAGGACGGCCCGGACGGACGACGGTGGATCGAACCGCGCCCCCGCGACCTTGCCGACCTCGCCCGCTGGAGCCAGGAGCCTTCATGACCGACGCCCTCGCCGATCTTCAGCCGCCCGCGCCCGGCGGCCGCCTTGTGGACCTGCCGTTCATTCCGATCCGGCTGGCCGTGCTTACGATTTCCGATACCCGGGACGAGGAGAGCGACACCTCCGGCGGCATCCTGGTGGATCGCATTCGGCAGGCCGGCCATGTCTGCGACCTGAAGGCCATCGTGCCGGACGACGTCACGGCGATCCGGGCGGCGGTGAAAGCCTGGATCGCATCAGGACAGGTCGACGCGATCATCACCACCGGGGGTACCGGCCTGACCGGGCGGGACGTGACGCCCGAGGCGCTCGAGCCCCTGTTCGACAAACGGATCGATGGCTTCTCGGTCATCTTCCACCAGGTCAGCTATCAGTCGATCGGATTGAGCACCCTTCAGTCGCGGGCGACCGCCGGCCTGATCGACGGCGTATTCGTCTTCTGCCTGCCCGGATCGAACGGAGCCGTGCGGGATGGGTGGGACAAGGTGATCCGCTGGCAGCTCGACAGCCGACACCGCCCTTGCAACATGGTCGAACTGATGCCGCGCCTGGACGAAGCCTGATGCCTGGCCCCGGACTTACCCATATCGACGCTGATGGCCGTGCGCGGATGGTCGATGTGTCGGACAAGGCCGACACGCATCGGCAGGCCGTAGCCCGAGGCCGGTTGTGCATGGGTCCCGATACGCTTCGCCTGGCCCTGTCCGGCGAAGGGCGCAAGGGCGATGTGCGGGCGGTCGCAGAGATTGCCGGCGTCATGGCGGCCAAACGGACGTCGGACCTCATTCCCATGTGCCATCCGCTGCTGCTGTCCTCGGTCAAGGTCACGATCGAGCCGACTGAGGACGGCTCCGGACTGACGGCCACCGCCACGGTCAAAACCCGGGGGCCGACCGGGGTAGAGATGGAGGCGCTGACGGCGGTCAGTGCTGCCTTGCTGACCCTCTACGACATGCTCAAGGCGGTCGATCGCGGCATGACGCTGGCGGACATCCAGCTGGTCGACAAGACCGGTGGGGCCAGTGGCGATTGGGCGCGCCCATGAGCCTGCCCACTCCCGCTGAGGCCCGGTCACGCATGCTGCAGGCACTGGCCCCTCTGGGCGCCGAGGAGGTGCCCCTGGAGGCCGCGGACGGTCGGGTTCTAGCCGAACCGGTAACGGCCATCCGCGACCAGCCACCCTATGACGCCTCGGCCATGGACGGCTGGGCGGTGCGCACAGTCGATGCCGTATCGGGCGCCGCGCTCAGCATCGTCGGGGAAAGCGCGGCGGGCCACGATGCAGGCGCACACATCGGCCCCGGTGAGGCCGTAAGGATCTTCACCGGCGCGGCCCTGCCCCCCGGTGCGGACCGGGTCGTCATCCAGGAACAGGCCAGGCGCACGGGGATGACCGTCGTCCTGGACGACCTCGCTGACGCGCCTGCCTATGTGCGTCCGCGCGGCGGTGATTTCCGCGCCCAGGATGGTTTGTTGGAGGCGGGCTTGCGCCTCAACCCCTGGCGCATCGCCCTGGCCGCCTCCGCCGGCAGAGCGACGGTGACGTGCACGTCTCGGCCACGGGTCGGCCTGCTTTCAACCGGCGACGAGCTCGTCGCGCCGGGGGATGCGGCGGGCGATCGGCATATTTATGACACCTGTACGCCGGCCCTTGCGGCCTTCATTGCCCGCTGCGGCGGCCTACCCGTCGCACTGCCGCGAGCACGGGATACGGACGCGGCCATTCTGGAAGCGGTGGCCTCTCGGCCCTTCGACCTTCTGGTGACCATCGGCGGTGCCTCGGTCGGCGACCATGACCGCGTCAAGCCCGCCCTGAAATCTGCCGGGGCTCAACTTGTCGTCGAGGGCATTGCCGTTCGCCCCGGAAAGCCGACCTGGTTCGGCCATCTTGGCGACGGACGCCCGGTGCTGGGCCTGCCGGGAAACCCGGCGTCGGCCCTGGTCTGCGCGGAGCTGTTTCTGGCGCCCGTTCTGGCGGGCCTGCAGGGGATCGCCTGGGCCGAACCACTGGAAGCGGCCATTCTGGACACCGACCTGCCGGCCAACGGCCCGCGCGAACATTATATGCGCGCTCTGGTCTCTGAGGGTCGGGTCCGGGTCCTGAATGATCAGGATTCCTCACTGGTGACGGTCATGGCGGCCGCCAACGCCCTGGTTAGGCGGCTTCCTCACGCGCCCCCTCTTGCTGCAGGGGCCAAGGTTCATGTGACGCGGCCCATTTGGGCGACCTAGAGCCTGATCGGTTGGCGCTTTCGCCGCGCAGACCCGACCTCGGTGCTCGGAACACGAAGGATTACCCCATGCTGGCCACCATCGGTCCCGTCGAACTTCGGGTGCGGATCATGAGCGGCCAAGTCCGTGCCATCGGGCCCGGCAAGGCGGCCGTCCTGGAGGCCATCCAGGCCTACGGCTCCATTTCTGCATCAGGACGGGCCCTGGGCATCAGCTACAAGCGCTGCTGGGCGCTGGTCGATGAGATGAACCGTTGCTGGCGCGAGCCGCTGGTCGCCACGCGGCGCGGGGGCTCAGCACAGGGTGCCGCCCTTACTCCTCTCGGCGAGCAAGTCCTGGCCGCCTATCGCAGGCTGGAGACGCGCCTGCTCGAGACCGTGCGTGACGACCCGGCCTTTGCCGACATCTGCGAGAATCTGCGGGCTCATCCGATCGCGGCGGCCGATGGCGGTAACCCTCGCGGCGTCGAGACCTGAAGGGCTGTCCAGCCAGGACGCCTCGACAGGCGAGATCAGCAGCCCCCGAAAATGCACTGCTGACAAAGCAGGGTGCAGGGATGCGTCTGCAGCTGGGCAATCATCTGCTGCAGGATTCCCACCATCGAATCCATTTCCATAGACGCCATGTCGGGAATGACGGCTGCTGCCTTGGCCTGGGTGGCGCGGTCACAGTGGTCGACCTGCTGCATACCCTTGTCGGACAAGTGCAGCGTCTTCATCCGGCGATCGAACTGATGGGATTCCCGGACGATGAGACCTTCATTCTCCAGCTCGTCGCACAGCCTGGACACACAGGCATGGGACAGGGCCAGTTCACCGGCTATCGCGGCCTGGCTGGTGCCGCGCCGTCCGGACGCATGGATCAGGCGCAAGGCTCTCATTCTGGTGTCGCGCATACCGCTGTTGACGGACTGCAGCGCATCCGCCGCCGCCAGGAACTTCAGCACCTCTGTACTGGACAAGGGCGGCTCGGTCCTCTGACCGCCGATCGCCATGGTAGCACCCCCAAGATACGGAATCGTACACCTCTGATTGCGCCCCCAAATGCGAAAGAAAGCCTACCGATCGTTACAAAGCGAAATCACTACAACCTGTAGCATTTGATTGTATCAACGAAGTCTAACGCTCGCTTAGGTCGTATCGCTCAGAGTGCGGACATAAACCAACCCTCGGGGTCCCTGGCATGTCCGACACACTCGCCCTTCAAGAACGTCTTGCCTTTATCGCACTGGACCAGGAAGCCCAGTCGGCCCTCGCCAGGGCCAAGCCCGTCATCGAGCAGGCACTGCCGGCCAGTCTCGACGCCTTCTACGATCAGGTTCGGCGCTTTCCCGAAGTGGCCAAATTGTTCGGCAGCGAAAGTCATATCTCGGGAGCCAAGGGTGCCCAGGCGCGGCACTGGTCCATCATCGCATCGGGCGCATTCGATCGCGGCTATGTCGAAGGTGTCCAGCGGATAGGCTCGACCCATGCCCGGATCGGACTGGAGCCGCGGTGGTATATCGGCGGCTATGCTCTGGTGCTGGACGGGCTGGTCAAGGCCATCGTCAAGGACCACGAGGCGCGCCGCAAACGCTTTGGCCGGTCCGACGCGGGTGACGGCCTGGGCTCGACCCTGGCTGCGGTGATGAAGGCCGCCATGCTGGACATGGACTTCGTCATCTCGCTGTACCTACAGGCCGCCGAGAACGCCCGCGCCGAGGCCGAGGCGGCAAGCGCACAGGCCCGTGAGGAAAACGAGCGTCTGATGCAGACCATGCAAGGCATCGTGCAGGCCCTCGATCAGTCCCAGGCCACCATCGAGTTCGACATGGATGGGCGGATCCTGACCGCCAATCCCCTGTTTCTGAAAACGATGCGCTACGACCTCGACGAGGTCGTCGGTCAGCATCACCGCCTGTTCCTGGACAAGGACTATGCCGCCAGCGACGACTACCGCCAGTTCTGGAAGCAGCTGCGCCTGGGACGGCCCCTGACCGAGAAGTTCACCCGCTACGACAAGACCGGCCAGCGGCTGGTTCTGCTGGCGACCTACTGCCCGGTCATGGGCAACGACGGCCTGCCGGTGAAGGTGGTCAAGATGGCCACCAACATCACCGCGATCGAGGAGGAAAGGGAGAAGGCCGAGAAGGCTCAGGCCTTCGTCGTCAGCGAAACCGCGCGCGCTCTGGCCGACGTTGCGGATGGCAATCTGACGGCCCGGATCAACTCGGCCTTCGATGGCGACTACGAGCAACTGAAGACGGATTTCAACGGCGCGATGCAGCGGTTGGAATCGGCGATGTCTGAAATCGCCTCCAACACCCTGACCATGCGGACAGGGGCCAGCGAGATCAGCCAGGCGGCCGACGATCTGTCGCGGCGGACCGAACAGCAGGCAGCCACCCTCGAACAGACGGCTGCCGCCCTCGACGAAATCACGGCAACGGTGCGGCGCACCGCCGACGGCGCGTCACGAGCGGGAGAGGTTGTGGTCGCGGCGCGCGACGATGCCGAACGCTCCAGCGAGGTCGTCAGCAAGGCCGTCGATGCGATGGATGCCATCGAATCGTCTGCCACCCAGATCAGTCAGATCATTGGCGTCATCGACGAAATCGCCTTCCAGACCAATCTGCTGGCGCTGAACGCCGGGGTCGAGGCGGCACGGGCCGGGGATGCAGGGCGCGGCTTTGCCGTCGTCGCATCCGAGGTGCGCGCCCTGGCTCAGCGCTCGGCCGAGGCGGCCAAGGAGATCAAGTCGCTGATCTCGGCCTCCACCCAGCAGGTCAAGACCGGCGTCACCCTGGTGGGTCAGACGGGCGAAGCGCTGACGGCCATCGTCGGCCGCGTTCTGGAGATCAACGGTCTGATGGCCGAGATCACCGCATCGGCCCAGGAGCAATCCACCGCGCTCAGCCAGATCAACACGGCCGTCAATCAGATGGATCAGGCGACCCAGCAGAATGCGGCCATGGTCGAGCAGTCCACGGCGGCAAGCCATAGCCTGACCCAGGAGACGGACCAGTTGGCCAAGCTCGTGGGCCGCTTCCAGGTCTCCGGTATCCGCGACGCCGCTGCCCGGTCCTCCAATCGGACACCGATGACGTCCAACCCTGCCCTGGCCGACTCTCAAGGACGGATTGCCGAGTTCGCCAAACGCCAGGCCCCCGCGCCTCGCACGCATGGATCTCTGGCCCTGAAGGCGACCAGCGAAGCGGAATGGGAGGAGTTCTGATGGGCGCTGTACTCAATCTGCCGAAACGGCTGGAAGGCCACGCGCTGGATCCGATCAAGTCGCAGATCCTGTCGATGAGGGGCCATGACCTGGATCTCTTCGGAGAGGAGGTCGAGCGGGTCAACGGCCTTGGTGTCGAGCTGTTGCTGGCGTCGTTTCGGACCTGGCGTGAGGACGGGCTGACGCTGCGGATCGTCGATCCCTCGCACGCCCTTGTCGAGGTGTTCGACCGCCTGAATCTCAATCTTGGGATCGGAGAAGCTGCGTGAGCAAGATCGTTCTGACCGTCGATGACAGCCGGACCATGCGGGACATGCTCCGACTGGCCCTGACCGATGCCAGTTTTACCGTGGTGCAGGCGGTCGATGGTGTCCACGGGCTGGAGGTGCTGAACGACAGCACGCCGGACGTCATCATCACCGACATCAACATGCCGAACCTCGACGGCTTCGGCTTCATCGAAGGCGTGCGCCGGTCCGCGCGCCACGGTGCCGTGCCCATCCTGGTCCTCACCACTGAAAGCGATCAGGAGAAGAAGCAGCGCGCCCGATCGGCGGGTGCGACCGGATGGATCGTCAAACCTTTCGACCCCGTCAAATTGGTCGACGCCGTGCGTCGGGTCGCTGCCTGAGGTTGGCCATGGATCCGATGGAGGCCATCCGGGCGACATTCTTTCAGGAATGCGACGAGCTGCTCGGCGATCTGGAAAGCGGACTGCTGAGCCTGCAGGACGGCACCGGCAATGACGAGACGGTCAACGCCGTGTTCCGCGCCGTGCATTCGGTCAAGGGCGGGGCCGGCGCGTTCGGTCTGGATGAACTGGTGCGGTTCGCGCATGTGTTCGAGACCACCCTCGACGACGTCCGCAGCGGCAAGCTGCCGATCGAGCCGGGGATCGTGGCCGTCCTGCTGCGCGCCGCAGATGCTTTGGCCGACCATGTCACCATGGCCAAGGGCGGGCCAGCGGTGGATGCCGCCAATGCCGCCGTCATCATTGCCGATCTGCAGCGCTTCACCGGTGCAGACCCCTTGTCGCTCGACGCCGAGCCGGACGAGGACATCGCCTTCGTCCCGCAGAAATTGAGCCTGGACATCGACGAACCGCAGATCGCGGATCCGACATCCCCGGCCGAGTGGACCGTTACGTTCAAACCCGCCGCCGCCCTCTATCGCAATGCCAATGACGCCATCCTGCTCATCCGCGAGTTGGAGCGTCTGGGTACGGCCCGTGTCGTGGTGGACCCGGATGAGGTGCCGGGCCTGGAGCACAAGGATGTCGCCGAGCCGGCCCTGACCTGGGTGGTTCACCTCCTCGCCGGATCAGACGTCGATGAGGACCAGATTCGAGAGGTGTTCGAGTTCGTTCAGGGCGACTGCGATCTGCACATCGCGCAGGACAATGGCCTGGCGGAAGTATCACCCCTGAGCCTGAACGAGGACGACGGCTCTGAGCTGGTGGCTCCTCACGGCGAGACACCCGAACAGCTGCTGGATCGGCTGATGCGCGAGGCGAGCACAGCCTCCGATGCCGAGACCTCTTCCTCGCCCGCGCCCATAGGCCCGATCCCTCCCCCAGTGATCGAAGCCCCCGTTGCCGAAAGCGAGGCCACGGCCGCCGGTTCGGCACGTCCCGAGGCCCTGGTCCAGACGACGATCCGGGTGGACCTGGAGCGGGTCGATCGGCTGATCGATCTGGTCGGAGAGCTCGTCATCAACCAGGCCATGCTGGCTCAGCGGGTGGTCGAGGCTGGCCTGGCACGCTCCAGCACGATCGCCCTGGGTCTGGATGACCTCGAACAGCTGACCCGGGAAATCCAGGACAGCGTCATGGCCATCCGCGCCCAGCCGGTGAAGTCGGTCTTTCAGCGGATGCCCCGCCTGGTTCGCGAGGTCGCAGCGGCCACCGGCAAGAAGGTTCGCCTGATCACCGAAGGCGAAGGCACAGAGGTCGACAAGACCGTTATCGAACGCCTGTCCGAGCCCATCACCCACATGATCCGCAATGCGATCGATCATGGTCTGGAATCCCCGGCGGCCAGGCTGGCGGCCGGCAAGACGGAAGAGGGTACAGTCCGGCTGAGCGCGCAGCATCGGTCGGGACGGATCATCATCGAGGTGGCCGACGACGGTCGAGGGATCGACCGCGAGCGGGTGCGCGCCATCGCGATCGATCGCGGCATCGTCTCGTCCGACGCCCTGCTGTCGGATGAGGAGGTCGACAACCTGATCTTTGCCCCCGGCTTTTCGACCGCGCAGGCCATCTCGGACATTTCCGGCCGGGGTGTCGGCATGGATGTCGTCAAGCGGTCGATCCAGGCGCTGGGGGGGCGGATTGTCATCACCTCCCGTCCGGGCGAAGGGTCTGTGTTCACGCTCAGCCTGCCCCTGACCCTGGCCGTCCTGGACGGCATGGTGGTCACGGTGGGCGATCACACCCTGGTCGTCCCGATCAATGTGATCGTCGAGAGCCTGCAGCCCAAGGCCATCGACATTCGCAGGCTGGGGCCGGAAGGGACCGTCCTGTCCGTGCGCGGACTGCACGTCCCCCTGATCGATGTCGCCCCGTCCCTGGGCTGGCGCAGCGGCCCCGATGGCCCGGCCGGCGGCGTTACCCTGCTGGTCGAAAGTGAACTGGGCGGGCTGGCGGCCCTGCGGGTCGACGCCATCCAGGGCCAGCGACAGGTCGTCATCAAGAGCCTGGAGCAGAACTACCGACAGGTTGAAGGCGTGGCAGCCGCCACGATCCTGGGGGACGGCCGCGTGGCCCTGATCCTGGATGTCGACGGACTGATCGCCAGCCGGAGACGTGCGGCACCGCGATCGCTGCAACAGGCACAGGCACAGGCCATCTGAGTGACCCCCATGACCCAGGTTCAATCCACCGTCCTCAACCCGCAAGAGCTGATCGCCTTCACGATCGGCGAGCAGGAATTCTGCGTCGACATCCGGTCCGTCCGCGAAATCCGCGGCTGGACCCCCGCGACCTCCCTGCCCCAGTCACCCGCCTATGTCCGGGGTGTGATCAACCTGCGCGGCGCGGTCCTGCCCATCGTCGATCTCAGCTGCCGCCTTGGCCTTGGATCGGTCGAGCCTTCGGCGCGGCACGTCATCATTGTCGCGCGGGTGGGCATGCGCACGGTTGGCCTGCTGGTGGAGGCGGTGTCCGACATTCTGACCGTGTCCGACGAGGCCATTCAGCCCACGCCCGATATCGCCTGCGAGGTCGTGCGCGGCTTCGTGAAGGGCGTGATCCCGGTCGATGGCCGCATGATCAGCCTGATCGCCCTGGATGGGCTGCTCCCCGAAGTGGCGGTGGAGGAAGCGGCATGAGCGCCTTGCGCAAGGCCTCTCTGGTCGACGGCGAGTTCTCCTTCACCCAGGACGACTTCCGCATCATCGCGGACACCCTCTATGCGGCATCCGGCATCGCCCTGCCGCCGAGCAAGGCGACCCTGGTCTATTCGCGTCTGGGCAAGCGGCTGAGGGCTTTGGGCCTGAGCTGTTTCCGCGACTATTGCGCCGTGCTGGATGGTCCGGACGGTGAACAGGAGCGATCGGCCCTTCTGAGCGCGCTCACGACCAATGTGACGCGCTTCTTCCGCGAGCCGCACCACTTCGACGCCTTGCGCGATCAGTTCCGCCGCCACCTGGGGCCGCTGGCGGCGTCCGGCGGACGGGTCCGGCTGTGGTCCGCCGGCTGCTCGCTCGGGCACGAGCCCTATTCGATCGCCATGACGGTCCTGTCCGAACTGCCGAACGCTGCGGATCTGGACGTTCGCATTCTGGCGACAGACATCGACCCGCAGGTCATCGAGACGGCCAAACAGGGACGGTATTCTGAGGACGATCTCAGCCCGGTGCCCGCCGAGATGGCCGCCCGCGGCATCAGCCGGGCCCGAGGCCAGATGGCCTTGACCGACGACGTCCGTCGCCTCGTGCGGTTCGGCGTTCTGAATCTGCACGAGACCTGGCCCATGAAAGGGCCGTTCGACGTCATCTTCTGCCGGAACGTCGCCATCTACTTCGATGACCAGACCCAGAAGCGCCTGTGGTCGCGCTTCGGCCAGGCGCTGACGCCTCGCGGTCAGCTCTACATCGGCCATTCCGAGCGCGCCGAAGCGCCGGAGCTTCAGCCCGACGGCCTGACGATCTATCGGCGGAGGTCAGCATGAGGCGTCATCGCGTCGTCATCGTGGACGACTCTCCAACGATGCGCGCCATCATTCGCGTGGCCCTAGAGCGGCGTGCCGATCTGGAAGTCGTGGGCGAGGCGGGCGATCCCCTGGAGGCCCGAACCTGCATTCGCGAGACCCGGCCTGACGTCATCACCCTGGACGTCGAAATGCCGAACATGAACGGTCTGGAGTTTCTGGATCGGCTGATGCGCCTGCATCCCCTGCCGGTCGTCATGGTCTCGACCCTGACGCAGGCGGGTGCCGAGGCGTCGCTGTCTGCGCTAGAGCTGGGGGCCGTGGATTGCGTCGGCAAGCCGACCGGCGCCGACGATGGCAGCTTCGACACCCTCGCCCAGGTGGTGGTTCAGGCGGCTGGCGCACGGGTGTCGCCTCGCGTGCCGGCCCCGGCCCCCACCCCGGAACCGAAATACCAGCCGGGCGACCGCATGGTTGCCGTAGGGGCCTCGACGGGCGGAGTCGAGGCGTTGATGACCGTGCTGGGCGGCTTTCCCGAGCAGTGCCCTCCCACGGTGGTCACTCAGCACATGCCCGCCAATTTCACGACCAGTTTCGCTGGTCGCCTGGATCGGCATTGCGCGCCCCGTGTGGCCGAAGCCCAGGACGGCGACATCCTGCGGCCCGGCCATATCTATCTGGCCCCGGGCGGTGCCCGGCATCTGACCGTCCATCGACGGGCCGGGCAATTGGTGGCCCGGTTGGTCGAAGGCGATCTGGTCAGTGGGCACAGACCGTCCGTCGATGCCCTGTTCAATTCCGTGGCCAATGCCGCCGGGCCCGACAGTATCGGCGTCATACTGACAGGGATGGGAAGCGACGGCGCAGCCGGCCTGCTGGCGATCCGCCAGGCCGGAGGCATCACGATCGGACAGGACGAGGCCACCTCGGTGATCTTCGGCATGCCCCGCATCGCCGCCGAAATCGGAGCGGTCGAACGCCAGCTGCCTCTTCATCGCATCGCCCGGGCAGCCCTGTCCGCCAGCCGTACCCCAGTCAGAAGGAACGCATAATGCCGGCCGCCGCTGCGATCAAAGTCATGATCATCGATGATCAGCAGACCATGCGTTCGCTGGTGAGGAACGGTCTGCGCGAGATCGGCATGACCGACATCCGTGAAGCCTCCGATGGCGAAGAGGGCCTGCGTCAACTGCTCGGCAGTCCGGTGAATCTCGTCATCTCGGACTACAACATGCCCAAGCTGGATGGACTGACGCTGTTGCGGGCCGTGCGGGCCGCGCCGCAGCTGAAGTCGATGGGGTTCATCATGCTGACCGGGCGCGCCGACGGCGATCTGGTCAAGCGCGCCGTCCAGTTCGGCGTGAACAACTATCTGGTCAAGCCCTTCACCGTGGCGACGCTGCGGATGAAGATCGAAGACGTCTATGGGCCGCTGACGTGATGGCAGGACCTGGACCAGGGCCCGGCGAGCGACGCATTCATGTCGTCCAGGGCCGCCATGAAGTCAGCAGCGATGCCCAGGTCTGCCTGACCACCATTCTGGGCAGCTGCGTGTCGGCCTGTCTTTGGGACCCTGTGGCCGGGGTGGGTGGCATGAACCACTTTCTGCTTCCCCAGGCACCCGATGGTGCCTCGGGTGACCGCCGCTATGGCGTGCAGGCCATGGAACTTCTGATCAACGGTCTGCTGAAGCACGGGGCTCGACGCGACCGCATCCAGGCCAAGGTTTTCGGCGGCGCCAGGATGACCACCGGCGGCACGGATATCGGCGGCAAGAATGGCGTGTTCGCCAGAAAATTCCTGTCCGACGAGGGCATTCCGGTGGTGGCGGTCAGCCTGGGCGGCGATTCGGCACGGCGTATCCAGTTCTGGCCCGCCTCAGGTCGCGCCCGGCAGTACGTCGTGGACGGCGGTGCCGTTGCCGCCTTCGAGCGTCCTTCGCCCCCCGCCGCGCCCGCCAACGTCGGCGAACTGGAGCTGTTCTGATGACCGAGATGTCGCGTCTATTGACCGCCATGCGCGACGAGCTGGGCGACTGGGCGGCGGCGTCCGAGCGGCTGGAGCATGTCATCGGCGATGTCCTGGTGGGCCGCAGGCTGACCGAGGTCGAGATCGAGGCCGTTCAGGCCCTGGACGGCCTCAGCCAGCACCTGCGGCAGCTGTCTCTGCTTTGCGGCGACATCAGTGGGGCCTCGGTCGATCATCAGGAGACGGCGGATCATATCCGTGCGGCGGTGGCTCGCCTTAATCTCAGTGGTCTGGGACGCAGGCTGGCCGGCCTGCCGCCCGTGCCCATGGCCTCGGCGGGTTCTGGCGAAGCGGAACTCTGGTGATGGAGGCGGACCCCCACATAGACGGCAGTGCCCGCCTCGACTTTCGCGAGGCACGGGTCCTCTGTGCCGATGCGAACTCCCAGGGGCTCGATATCCTGGGCCAGATGTTGATCGGCTTCGGCATCCAGCACATCACGCGGGTGCAGACGGCTGAGGAGTTCAAGGACTGCCTGTCACGGACCAAGTTCGACCTGATCCTTCTGGAGGGCGGGCTGAACGGCAACGGCTATGAGCTGGTGACCTGGTTGCGGCGCAGCCGGTTGGAGCCGAACCGCTATGCGCCCGTCGTCATGATCGCCGGACACCCTCCACGAACCCAGGTGGAGCAGGCCCGCGATTGCGGAGCCAGCTTCGTCGTCGTCAAGCCGATCAGCGCGACCACCCTCTTGGCCCGGATCATGTGGGTGGGTCGGAGCGGCCGGTTGTTTGTCGAGGCTGACAACTTTGTGGGACCGGACCGGCGGTTCAAAAACGAGGGCGTCCCAGCAGGTCAGACGGGCCGCCGACGCAGCGACCTGTCCGGCGAGGTCGGAGAGGCCGTGGACCCGAACATGTCCCAATCGGAGATCGACAGTTTGCTCAAGCCTCAGAAGATGTCGCTATGACCTCGGTGATCATCCGGCGCGTTACCAACAACCTCGAGCGGATGGTCCGCAGCCGCGATGGCGTTCGTGTCAGCGAGGCCCTGGCCGCCGCACAGTCCAATCTTGAGACGATTGAGGAAATCTGCGTCCAGGAACTGGATCGTCGTCTCGCGCCGCTCGCCCAATTTGCCCGCGACCATCCCATCAGACGTCCACCGGACAGCGTTCTGGAGCAGGTGAGCCAAGACGCCAGCGCAGCACTCACCGCCTGCAGCGGCCTCAACCGCCCGATGCTGGGAAAGGCCCTGCTGATGCTCTGCGCCATGGCCGACGCCCTGTCCCATACACGCTACTGGCCCGACGGTGCCTTGGGTCCAGCCATCGCCACCATAGGGTTGTTACGCTCTGGCCAGTTGCCGGATCCGGTCGCCGAAGACCTAATCTCGGAGTTGCAGCGGTGTCTCGTCTGCTATGTTCAGCATGCTGATGAGGCGCTTCAGCGGCGAAGCGACTAAGATCGAGTCCGTTCCGCGATCAATGCTATATCTTGAGACCACCGAATGACCTATGGTGGTGATCAAAGAGGCGACGCAAGAGTCGCCCGAGGTCGGAAACGAGCCATGGGCCAATCGACTGATCCCCGCGGAGCGCGGGGTGATCCGCGCTCCCTTGAACGACGCGAGTCGGAGTTGGAGGCCCTGCGCGGCATCTTCGGCCTGGCGATGCATCTCAACGAACGGATGTACGCGGCTCTGGGGCACAAGCGCGACCAGTTCGACATCTATGCCCTCAGCACCCTGGCGCGCCGGGGTCCCATGAAACAGAGCGAGCTGGCGATCGGCATCGGCAAGTCGTCGGTGTTCGTGACCCGCATGGTCGATCATCTTGAAAAAGACGGTCTCGTGGAGCGGGGCCAGCATCAGTTCGATCGCAGGATCAATGTCATTCGGCTGACTAGCGAGGGCAAACAGGCCTACGAGCGAATGAAAGCCAGTGCGGAAGCGTTGGCCAGGGACCTGTTCATACAGACCCCGGACGAACGACTGGACCTTCTGATCGCCAATATGCGGCGAATGAGCACGAGAATGGGCTTTTCGCTGAACGCCGGACCGTGGCCGGACGAACCCCAGATCCCGTCCTAAGGCGACGCTTCCAGGTCCGATGCTCTAACGCTTCTTGCCCAGTTCGGCGGCGATGTCCTTGACCATGCGGCCCGCCTTGCGATGCGCGGTGGTGATCTGTTCGCGGGTCACCCCCCAGCGCTTCATCCAGTATTCGACGGCCTGCCGTTCGGACAGGTCCAGGCGGTCCTTGTCGATGAAGCCGCGCTTGTCCTTGAGGCCCGCCATATGTCGTCTCCGCGATAAGGCGGCATCGTCGCCGGGCGGACGCCAAAGCTCAAGGGTGAAACGCCCCGGGCCATCGCGTCTCCGATCGATGGCGCGATAGGGAATCTGAAGCCCGCCGGACTGGACGCGCGATGCCGGACACCGCAATACGGACCCGCTGAAACCAAGGAGGCCCCATGTCCGGTTCGTTCCCCGCCCCCTCGCGTGAGACGTGGCAGGCCGAAGCCCGCCGCGCCTTGAAGGGAGCCGAACCTTCCAGTCTGGACCGGATCGACGCCGATGGTCTGCGGGTATCGGCCCTCTATGCTGCCGATGACGGGGTTCTGCCCGTGATCGCGCCGCGGGCCGGCGATGCCGATGGTCGGGCCTGGGATCTGCGGACCCTTGTCGAAGGCGATGATCCGACCCTGGTCAATGCGGCCGTGCTGACCGATCTGGAAGGCGGCGCCGCCTCAGTCCTTCTGTCGGGTGCGGTCCTGGCCGATCCCGAGCCTCTGGGAGAGGCGCTGGCGGGTGTCGCACTGGAACTGGCACCGGTCGCGCTGGATGCGGGACTGGACGGGCCGGATGCCGCCAATGCTCTGGCGGTGGTCGCCAAGGGATCGCCGCGCGCCCGGCTTCGCTTGCACATGGATCCGATCAGCGCCTTTGCCGAAGCAGGCACCTCGCCGCGTCCGATCGCCGATCATCTGACCCTGGCCGCCAACACGGCCGCCCGCCATGCGGGGGCCTATCCGGAGGCGACCTTCTTCCTGGCTTCGGGCCGGGTCGTGCACGAGGCGGGTGGATCGGCGGCACAGGAGCTGGGCTTCGCCGCTGCGGCAGCTGTGGCCTATGTCTCGGCGGGAATCACGGCCGGGCTGAGCCCTGAGCGCGCCTTGGCCGGCACGGTCCTGTCGGTCTCGGTCGATGCAGAATACTTCGATGCCCTGGCCAAGGTCCGCGCCCTGCGGCTGATCTGGCGGTCGATCAGCCGGGCCTTCGGCGCGGAATCCCCCGCCGCGATCGAGGCCCGGTCGTCGCGCCGGATGCTCAGTGCGCGCGATCCCTGGCCCAATCTGTTGCGGCTCACTGCCGCCGGGTTCGCAGGAGCGGTCGGCGGAGCGGACACAGTGGTTCTGGACGGCTTCACCCGGGCCGTGGGACGCCCCGACGCCTTTGCCCGCAGACAGGCCCGCAATACCCAGCTCGTCCTGATGGAGGAGGCGCACCTGGGCCGGGTCGATGATCCCGCCGCCGGATCCTGGTTCCTGGATGCCCGCACGCGCGACCTGGCCCAGGCGGGATGGTCGGCGTTCCAGACGGTTCAGGCTGAAGGCGGAGTGCTGGCGGCCTTGGAGGCCGGAACCATCCAGACACGCGTCGATGAGGCCCGCAGCGCGCTGGAAGCGGCCTATCGCGATGGCGCAAAGCAGATCGTTGGCGTGACGAAATACGTCGATCCGGACGTCCGCCCCGCACCGGTGGAGGTGTCTGCCGCGACGCAGCCGGCAGATCGTGGAAGCCGCACCTTCGCGGCCCTGCGTCCCATCCGCCTGTCCGAACCCTTCGAGATGGAGACCTCGGCATGAGCCTCCCCGATTTCGCCCGTATCGACCTGGATCTGACCGGCACCGCGGCGGGCACCAGCACGGATCGCGCTCCCTGGCCGACGCCGGAGGGGATCGCTGTCGCTGCGGCCTATGGGCCAGACGCACTTCACGGCCTGGACGCCATCCACGGCCTGCCCGGTATCGCGCCCTATCTGCGTGGTCCCTATCCGACCATGTATGCGGGCAATCCCTGGACCATCCGCCAATACGCGGGTTTCTCGACCGCCGAGGCTTCCAACGCCTTCTATCGACGCAACCTTGCGGCTGGGCAGAAGGGGCTGTCGATCGCCTTCGATCTGGCCACCCACCGGGGATACGACTCTGACCACCCGCGCGTGGCCGGGGATGTCGGCATGGCGGGTGTTGCGATCGATTCCATCCTGGACATGCGGACCCTGTTCGACGGCATTCCGCTGGACCAGATGAGCGTGTCGATGACCATGAACGGCGCGGTGCTGCCGATCCTGGCCCTCTATGTCGTCGCGGCCGAGGAACAGGGGGTGCCACACGCCGCCCTGACCGGGACCATCCAGAACGACATCCTCAAGGAGTTCATGGTCCGCAACACCTACATCTATCCGCCCGCGCCCTCGATGCGGATCATCGCCGACATCTTCGCCTGGACGGCGCAGGAGACGCCGAAGTTCAACTCCATCTCGATTTCCGGCTACCATATGCAGGAGGCCGGGGCCTCGGCTGACATCGAGCTGGCCTACACCCTGGCCGACGGCCTGGAGTACATCCGGGCGGGCGTGGCGGCAGGCATGGACGTGGACCGGTTCGCCCCGCGCCTCAGCTTCTTCTGGGCCATCGGCATGAACTATTTCATGGAGGTGGCCAAGCTGCGCGCCGGTCGCCTTCTGTGGGCCGAGGCGGTTCAGAAGCAGTTTGAGCCGAAGGACCCCCGGTCGCTGTCCCTGCGGGCCCACTGCCAGACCTCGGGCTGGTCGCTGGCGGCCCAGGACGTGTTCAACAATGTGCCTCGCACCATGGTCGAGGCCATGGCGGCGGCGGGCGGCCAGACCCAGTCCCTGCACACCAATGCCCTGGATGAAGCCTTGGCCCTGCCCACCGACTTCTCGGCCCGGATCGCTCGAAACACCCAGATCCTGCTTCAGGCCGAGACGGGCCTGACCCGCACGATCGACCCGTGGGGCGGCAGTTTCTATGTCGAGCGCCTGACCCACGAGCTGGCCACCCGCGCCCGGGCCCTGATGGCAGAGGTCGAGGGACTGGGCGGCATGGCCAAGGCGATCGAGGCCGGGATTCCCAAGCTGCGGATCGAGGAATCGGCGGCTCGCACCCAGGCCCGGATCGACACGGGCCAACAGACCGTGGTGGGCGTGAACCGCTATCTGAGCGACACGCCCGACGACATCCCGATGCTGAAAGTGGACAATGCCGAGGTGCGCGCCCGCCAGATCGAAAAGCTGCAACGGCTGCGCGCAGAGCGGGATGAGGCCGCCACGCAGGCGGCCCTGACCGCCCTGACCGAAGGGGCGCGCGGCAGCGAAAATCTGCTTGAACTGTCCGTCCGCGCCGCGCGGGCCCATGCCACGGTGGGCGAGATTTCGGACGCCCTGGAGGCTGCATTCGGGCGTCATGTCGCGACGGTCCAGACCGTGCGGGGTGTCTATGCCAAGGAAGCGGGCACCGATCCCAAGGTCGCCAGAGCCCGCGACATGGTCGCCGCCTTCGTCGAGAATGAAGGCGGCCCGCCGCGTATCCTGATCGCCAAACTGGGCCAGGACGGCCACGACCGGGGCCAGAAGGTGATCGCCACCGCCTATGGCGACCTGGGGATCGAGGCCACGGCCGGGGCGCTGTTCCAGACCCCGGCAGAGGCGGCGCGCGATGCGGTGGCGGCCAATGCCCATGCCGTGGGCGCCTCATCCCTGGCGGCTGGTCACCTGACTCTGGTGCCCGAGCTGAAAGCGGAACTGAAGCGCCTGGGGCGGCCTGACATCCTGATCGTGGTCGGCGGCGTCATCCCGCCGGGCGACGTGCAGCCCCTGCTCGATATGGGGGCCGCCGCCGTCTATCCGCCCGGCTCGGTTGTTGCGGACACCGCCATCGACCTGATCGAACGGCTGAACCAGCGCCTCGGCTACGCCCAGAAGAAATAGCCGCTTCAGGGACGCAGGCGGGGAGCCAGTGCAGCCACCTCGGCCTCGGTGAGTTTCCGCTGAACCTCGCCGCGGCAGGGGCCCTGATAGCGACCACCGGTGCCCAGGCCCGACAGGGCAATGCTGACCGTGTCTCCCACACAGACGTTGACGCTGGACCCGCCGAACGGGGTGACAGACACGGAATTGGCCGAAGATAAATCCTGG
The DNA here is from genome assembly GCF_016656965.1 of Brevundimonas vitisensis. Lineage (NCBI taxonomy): Bacteria > Pseudomonadati > Pseudomonadota > Alphaproteobacteria > Caulobacterales > Caulobacteraceae > Brevundimonas > Brevundimonas vitis. The sequence continues at coordinate 2,425,828 of NZ_CP067977.1, read as the reverse complement.
CAGTACCCCGCCACCTGAACCTCAAACACCTCGCTGCGCGAGCTGCGGACATACAGGGTCGTGTCGCTGGCGCGAAAATTCTGCAGGCTGGGTGCCAGGAAACACGCCCGCTGCGCACGCGGCACCGCCTCTGCGTCCGGCTGGGTGGTGGGCGCGCAGCCGGCCATTGCGCCCAGCAGGGCCATGGCAGGGATGAGGATCGCAAGGCGCATCGGAAACTCCTGAACAGGATCAACCAGCCTCGAACGTGGCCGGGATACGGTCGTTGCACAAGAGAGGTCGCGCCTTCGCCGACCCATCACGGTCAGGACGTCAGACGCAGGGGGTCCACCCTCCGAGCCAGATCGCGCGGCAAGGGCGAGGGTCGATCGGCCACCATGGCCGCCACATGCTCGGCCAGCAGCGGGGCCGCGCAGAAACCTCGCGATCCCAGCCCCCCCAGAACGAAAAGCCCCTCCCGACCCGGCACGGCACCGGCCAAGGGAAGGCGATCGGGGGTCGCGGCGCGGATGGCGGCGCGCCGTGCGGTTGGACCTCCAGCGTCGATTTCTGCAGCCCACAGCGGAAATCGCCGTGCCAGGGTCGCCCGGTTGGTCTCGGATGCAGCGTCGCTAACGACGGGATCCGTCTGACCCCGCTCGTGGGTCGCGCCGAACAAAAGGCCCGTGCCGGTCGGCACCGCATAGCCGCCCCAGGCGACCGGGACGGCCGCCCTCCCCTCAGCCCAGTCCGCCTGGCCCCGCACGGGTGACAGGCCAAGCTCCGGCGTCAGGGCGTCAACGCCCCACCCGGCCGCCAGCACCACAGCATCGAACGTCAGCTCAGCAGACTGGCCCGCGACCGCAATGGCCCACCGCCCGTCCCGCTGCGTCAGCCCGGTCACCGTTTCGGTCAGACGCTCGATCCCCGACAGCCAGTCGGCCAGGATCGTCTCCGGCCGGACCGCCATGGCTCCAGCCATCCAAAGGGCTCCCGTCTCGACCGGCAGGCCCAGTCGATCCGAGGCCTCGCTCGCCTTCACGACCTCCATGGCGTGGACCGGCCAGATGGGCTGAGCCGCCACCTTTGCGAATCGCCCCTCATCCCGTGGCGACTGTTCCAGCTGCAGCACGCCCTCCTCGATCACGGCATCGGGGATGCGCCGATAGAGCGCCGTCGCGCGCGCCAGGGCCTGTGCGTAAAGGGCCGCGATACCGCCATCACCGGCATCCATCCGGGGCGTGACAAGGGCCGCGGGAAAGCCCGATGCCCCAGCCCCCGGTCGCTCAGCCTCGAGCAGGGTGACCCGCGCGCCGTCCGCCGTCAGGGCACGCGCCATGGCAGCCCCGGCGATGCCGCCGCCGATCACAGCGACATGGGGCGCGGGGGGCTGCGCCACGGGGGAACCCAGGCGGGCCTCCAGCCGCTCGCGCTTTCGGCCGTGGCCAGGCCGCTTCTCGACGGCGAAGCCCCGGTCGGCCAAGCCCCGGCGAACGACCCCTGCGACAGTGAAGGTCGCCACCCTCGCCCCCGGTGCGGACCGGGCCGCGATCGCGTCGAAGACGGTCGGCGACCACATGCCCGGATTGGTCGAGGGCGCAAATCCATCCAGAAACCAGGCGTCAGCCTGGCCCATCCACTGGTCCAGGGCCCACTCCACCGGCCCGATCGCAAGATCGAGCGCGGCGCCCAGTTCGGGCAGGTCCAGCCGGTGAAAGCCCGGCACCAGGTCGGGCCAGCGGTCCAGCAGGGCGCGCGCCGTATCAGCGACTTCGGGAAAGGCGGCCAGGGCGCGCGCTGCTTCTTCCCGGCTCAGCGGAAAGGCCTCGACCGAGAACAGGTTCAGCCGCCCCCCGGCCGGGCGATGCCGACGCCAGAGGTCCAGCACGGCCACGATGTTGAGCGCGGTGCCGAAGCCCAGTTCGGCGATCGTGAAGGTGCGCCGATCGGCCCAGGCCTGCGGCAGGTCGCATCCCTGCAGAAAGACGGCGCGGCTCTCGGCCAGCCCGTCCTCGCGCGAGAAATAGACATCGTCGAAGCGGCCGGACCTTGGGGCCCCTTCCTCCGTCCAGATCAGGCGTGGAGAAGCGTCGTGAGGATCGTCGGAGTCCGGGCCGGGCAGCATCGCCGATCTATAGCCGTTCCTGATGCAGCGGCATGAAAAAAGGGGCCGCGACTGCGACCCCTTTCCTCCAGGACGGACCGGGGCCCGTCATGATGTCTGGTTGCGGCTTAGTGAGCCGGAGCCGGAGCCGGGGTCGCGGCCGGAGCCATCGCACCTTCGGCCGGGGCCGGGGTCATGGCAGCGGTCTCGGCAGCAGCCGTGGCCTCGCCCGCAGCAGCGGCGGCGTCGGTGGCGGCGGCATCGGCCGTCGTGGCGGCTTCCATCGCGGTGTCGGCAGCAGCCGTGGCGTCGGCAGCGGCGTCTTCGGCCTTGTCTTCAGCGGCCGGTTGGCAGGCAGCCAGGGCCAGAGCGGCGGCCGAAGCGACGATCAGAGCAGTGATACGCATTGGGTGTTTCCTTCCCGAGGTTCACGCGAGGACGTTGCCCCGCAATGGGGAGGTAACGACCGTCTGCGACGCTTCGCAAGCGAATTCTCACGGGTTCGTGATCCTTTGCCCTGCGTTTGCGACCGGCTCTGACCGTCTTGATCAGACCCCTATTGGGCGGGAGCCATCTTGTCCTCGGCGGGAGCCATCGCCCCCTCGGCCGGGGCCATCTTGTCGGCGGCGGGAGCCATGGCATCGTCAGCCGGAGCCATCGCGCCCTCGGTCGCCGGGGCCATGGCCCCTTCGGCGGGAGCCATCGCACCTTCGGCGGCCATTGCGCCTTCGGTCGATTCGGACGGGGTATCCGCCGCGGGCTGGCAGGCGGCGACGCCCAGGGTGGCGACGCCGGCAATGGCGACGAGCAGTGTGCGAATGGTCATGGGTAGCCCCTGTGATTGATGCGGCCTGTCGCCGCCGATATTCGGGGCGAACAGCCCCCTCGGACATACGCCAGGGGTCGATCAGAGGTTACAGCCGGTAGGCCAGGCCTCGGCTCAAGTAGCGCGACCGCGCGGTAGCCAAAAAAACGTGACTCAGGCAGCGCGACCGCGCGATAGCCAGGAAATCAAGCTTCGGCGGGGGCGTTGGTCAGGGTCTCTTCCATCTCGGCGAACGAGGGCTGTGCGCCCGACGGGATATCGCCGCGACCGATCTCGATCGAGATCTGGGCCGCATTTCCGTGCAGATGGGCGACCAGGACCGACTGGATGATCTTGTAGAAAGCATGATCGCCGTCGACGATCTCCTTCAGCCGCGCAGCGAAGGGCCCCACCATCCCATAGGCCAGGAACACGCCCAGGAAGGTGCCCACCAGCGCCCCACCGATCATGCCGCCCAGAACTTCCGGCGGCTCGGTAATCGAACCCATGGTCTTGATGACCCCCAGAACGGCCGCGACAATGCCGAGGGCGGGCAGGCCGTCAGCCATGGTCTGCAACGCATGGGCCCCGGCCTGTGCCTCGTGGTGGTGCTTTTCCAGCTGCTTGTCCATGGCGTCCTCGATCTGGTGAGGATCCTCCAGGTTCATCGTCATCATCCGCAGGGTGTCGCAGATGAAGTCGATGGCAAAATGGTCCTTCATGATCCGCGGATACTTCTGGAAGATCGCGGACTCGGCGGGCTTTTCGATATGGCTTTCCAGGGCGATCACGCCCTTGGACTTCATCGTCTTGGTCAGCTGGAACAGCAGCGACAGCAGGTCGACATAGTCCTTCTTTTTCCACTTGTTGCCGGCAAAGACCTTGCCGAAACCGCCCAGCGTGGCCTTGATCGTGGACACGCTGTTGCCGATCATGAAGGCGGCGACGCCGGCCCCCAGAATGGCCATCAGCTCATAGGGCAGGGAGTGGAGGATCACCTCCATCTTGCCACCGGCCAGGATGTAGCTGCCGAAGACCATGCCGAACAGCAGGACGATGCCGATGATCTGGAACATGGAAGACGGTTATCCGCAGGCGTGAAGAAGAGACCCGCAGCATCGCCGTTAATCATTAAGGGCGGGTTGCCGATCGCTTTGCCGCCGTTGAATGCCCGCTCAAACGCATCCGGGCCGGCTGACATATGATGTCAGCCGGCCCGGCTTCAGGCTTGCACTTTCGAGCAACGGCCGTTGCGATGCCGCCCCCGCAAATCCTGTGGGATCAGTTGCTTTCGGCCTCGTCGTCGGTCGCGATCACGACCCCACCCGCGAAAACCGCTCCACCCACGATTACGACCGGCGTCGGCACACCGAACATGCTGCCATAGGGTGACGGAGGGTTCGGCGTCCATTCGAAGTACCCCGGGCCCTCACCATAGGTGCCGATCAGCTTGCCCGAGCTGTCATAGACACGACCGTTCGAACGACCATCTCCCAAATCGTTCAGAAGTTCCTTTCTGGCACCAGGCGGCAGTTCTGTTTGCGGAAGCCCGGGGTCCTGATTTGCTTCGGCGCGATCGTCGATGACGATGCGGTCACGGATCGAGGCCTTGGCCGCCACAGTACCGGCCTCGGCATGGACCTCTTCACGGTCGGCAGACTTCGCCGCCGCGACGTTTGCACGCCCGGCCAGAGCCTGTCCGGCGACCAGCACGCCAATGGCTGCGGCGGCAATGGCGAACTTGGTTGCTGTTTGATTCACGGTATCCCCCCCCTCGAATCTGAGATGTCACCGTTAGATAAGATTTTGGGGAACTGCAACGCTGGGAACGCTGCCGCTAGTGATTAGTGCGGCCGTGTGTCGGGAGCATCATGGACGGGTTTGATCCAACGAAAATCCGAAGGCGGACGGACCGCCAAAACGCCTTTAACGATCCGTCGCCAAACGCAGCGCCGTGGGGACGGCAGGGGCTGCTGACGGCTTAGAGCCGCGTCGTGCCGTTCAGGATCGCGGTGCGCGCCGTGGCCGTCAGCTTGGTGTAGCCGGTCTTGCCGCCCCGGACATAGATCGGGCCGTCCACCCGCTCCGGGTCGAAACCGTCGGCGACCAGATCGCTCTTCTTGTATTTGAAGGTGCCGGTCGTATCGGCGCTCTTGATCAGCCGCACAAACACCGGACGCGCATAGAAGGGCAGTTCGGCGTCGACCCAATCACAAAAGGCCTGGGGTGCAAACTTGCCGTCGACGACCAGGGCCACCATCCCGGCCTTGCCCTCATAGCCCGGCACCGGCACGCCATAGGCGATGACTTCCTGAACGCCCGGCGCATCGGCCAGCCGCTGCTGCACCTCGGAGGTCGAGACGTTCTCGCTCTTCCAGCGGAAGGTGTCGCCGACCCGGTCGATGAAGTAGAAATAGCCCTCGCGATCCTGACGCATCAGGTCGCCGGTTCGGAACCAGCGATCGCCCGGCTGGAAGACGTCGGTGATGATCTTCTTCTCTGACGCAGCCTTGTCGGCATAGCCGGAGAAATCGTGGCGGATGTCGTTGCCGATCAGGCCGATCGCCTCACCGATCTGGCCGACGCCGGTCAGCCGGCACAGTCCATCGGGCCCCCGCACCGGCATCTCGGTCTCGACGTCGAACTGCACCAGGCGGATGTTGACCTTGGATTTGACGAACCAGGGCACCCGACCGATCGAGCCCGGCTTTCCGTCGAAATTGAACACCGAGACATTGCCCTCGGTCGAGCCGTAGAATTCCAGGATGTCGGGAATGGCGAACCGCTTCTGGAAATCATCCCAGACATCGGGCCGCAGCCCGTTGCCATAGGCCAGGCGCAGCTTGTGCCCCCGCTCGTCCGGGTTCTCGGGCGTATTGACCAGATAGCGGCACAACTCGCCGATATAGACGAACAGGGTCGCACCCGTCGCCTTCACGTCCGGCCAGAAGGCCTGGGCCGAAAACTTCTTCCTCAGGACCAGACGCCCGCCGTTAAGCAATGCCGGACCGATGCCGACCAGCCCGCCGGTCGAGTGATACAGAGGCAGGGTGTTGAAGGTGACGTCCTTGTCCGTCGCCGCGGTCGCTCCGGCGAAGGCGCGCATATAGGTCCGCGCGCGCGAATGCGGCACACGCGCCGCCTTGGGCAGGCCGGTGGTGCCCGAGGTATAGATGAACAGGGCCGTCGACCGGTTGGTGAGGCCATCGCGCAGATTACGGGGCGGTCGCACGGTGGAGGCCCCGCGCACAGGCTTGTCCAGCCCGCGCCGGTCGCTGGTCTCGTCCGCGTCCGCCAGCCCCAGGACCCAAAGCATCAGGTTGCGGCCAACGTGGGGACGCGCCGCCTCAACCGCATGCCAGCAATCGCTATCGACGATGACCTGCGATGCCCCTGAAATGGACAGGCAATGGGCCAGGGCGTGGCCGGTCAGGTTGGTGTTGATCAGGGCCGTCGCCACCCCGACCTTCGAAAAGCCGATCCAGGCGGCCAGGTATTCGACCCGGTTCAGCATCACCATGGCCACGGTGTCGCCGCGCTTCAGATTGCGTCCGCGAGCCCAATGGCCGAACCGGTTCGCCAGGGCGTCGAACTCGCGATAGGTCAGGCTGCGGGTGTCGTCCTCGACGGCGATGTGATCGGCAAAGCGATCGACCGCCTCTTCGATATCGTCGCAAAGCAGCACGGGACTATCGAGCGTGATCGGCTTGATACGCCCGAACAGACGGCACAGTCCCCCGACGAACTTCAGGTCGCGGCGGATGTTCGCAACCAGACCCATGGCGACTTCAGCTCCTTGAACGACGGCGAGAAGATTGTCCGCTTCCGGTGATGGCCAACCGTGACGCGCGGGTCAACCGCAAGGGGAATTCGCACGGTGATCGCACACCGGTTTATGGCGGGGCGTGGCGCTTGTGCCCCTGTGACGCAAGGGAAAGGCGGATCACACACCCCAGTGAAGTCGAAACGCACTTCGGAATAGCAGTGACGCTGTCGTCAGGCTGTCCAATCTGAACTCGTCTGCGCCACACTTGTGTTCTTACTGGTGTTTCTTCGCGACATTGCGTGAAATCCGGAACGGACCTGAACCTTATGCTGTTCTTCTACCATCGTTATGGAGAGACATCATGACCGTCACTTATACGGATGACTTGAAGCACACTGAGACGCGCCCGGATCGTGCCGAGCAGGTTTTCACCCCCGTTTATGCGCGCAGCAAGTCGCGCCGCACCAAGCCGTTCAAGACATGGATGATACTGGCCCCCGTCGGAGCCCTGGTGTTGGGCGGTTCGGCTATCGCCATGATGATGGCACCACCGTCGACAGGACGCTTGGCGGAGGCCGAGCCGGCAGGCGAGGCCATGACCATGCCCCTGTCGGCCCCGCTGGCCACCATCCCTGAACCTGTGGCCATGACGCCTGCGGCCGTCGAGGCCCCTGCGCCGGCCGCGGCACCTGTTGCCCGCGCCGAACCGGCTCCGGCTATGCGGCGTTCCGCCAGCCCCTCGGCGGCGAGGCCTGTCGCGGCACCGGAACCGGTGAGCGCCGAACCCATGGGCCCGCGCCCCTACAGCAGTGAAACGTCGGCCACTGCCGAACCCGCCGCCCCGGCCATCACGCCTGCGGCTCCGAACATTTCGGTCCAACCTCTGGCCTGATCGATACGCCAGAATGAAGGAGGCTCCGGATACGCTCCGGAGCCTCTTTCGCATCACTGACTGGGCGACACCCGCCAGATGACATTGCCCACGTCGTCCGCCACCAGCAGGGCTCCAAGGCGATCAAACTGAACGCCGACCGGACGGCCCATGGCCTCGCCCTTTTCGTTGAGAAAGCCGGTCAGGACATCGCGGGGCATACCGCTGGGCATTCCGTCCGCGAAGGGGACAAAGATCACGCGATAACCGACGCGCGGATCACGGTTCCAGGAGCCATGCTGGCCGACGAAAGCGCCGTTCGCAAAGCCGGATCCAAGAAGGGACCCTTCCGCAAATGTCAGTCCGAGGGACGCGGTGTGGGCCCCCAGCGCATAATCCGGCCGCATCGCTTTGGCCACCATGTCGGGACGGGCGGGCTTCACGCGCTCATCGACCGTCTCGCCGAAATAGCTCCAGGGCCAACCGTAGAAGCCCCCAGGCGCGACCGAGGTCATATAATCCGGCACCAGATCCGGCCCCAGTTCGTCCCGCTCGTTCACGGCCACCCACAGACGACCCGATTCCGCGTTCCAATCCATGCCGACCGGATTTCTGAGGCCCGAGGCATAGACCCGGCGCGCTCCGGTCGCGGGATCGATCTCCAGGATGGCCGCGCGATCGACTTCTTCATCCAGGCCGTTTTCACCAATGTTGGAGTTGGACCCGACCCCCACGTAAAGTCGGCTGCCGTCCGGGCTGGCTACAAGGCTCTTGGTCCAGTGGTGATTGCGTCCGGCCGGCAGGTCGGCGACCTTGACGGCCTGTGCCGTGATGCGAGTCTGGCCGGCCTGATAGGGAAAGGCCACCACGGCATCGGCATTGGCCACAAACAGTCGGTCTCCCACCAGAGCCATGCCGAACGGGGACGTCAGATTCTCCAGGAAGGCCGTTTTCGTTTCCGCCACGCCGTCTCCATCGGCATCGCGCAACAGGGTGATGCGGTCCGCGCTGGGCACGGTCGCCCCGGCCCGCCCCATGATCAGCCCCTGAATCCAGCCGCGGATGCCGCCCTTCTTGTCGTCAGGCTTGGGTGGCGCATTGGATTCGGCCACCAGGATGTCTCCATTCGGCAGGCGATACAGCCAGCGCGGATGGTCCAATCCCGTTGCAAAGGCCTGAACCCGAAAACCGGGCGCGGGCGTCGGCATGCGTCCGGCGGGCCAACCCACGGCCGGGGCGATCCGCACCTCGGGCAGCAGAGAGGATGAAGGCGGCGGCAGCTGCGGATTGGGTCCAAAACCCGCCTCCGGCGGAAGCGACTGCGGGCCTCCGCAGGCCGCCAGCACGAGGCCGAGCGCCAGGGTCGAAACAGCAGCCAGTCGCTTCATGGTCGGGTCCTATTGTGCGGCCGTGGCCGGGAATTCCAGGCGGCTGACGTCGTATCCCAGAGCCTGGGCACGGGCGACGAGGGCGGCCAGCTCGCGTTCCGACGGCACTTCGCGCGTATAGATGAACAGCTTCTCGAAGGTCGGATCGGCCGAAATGAACCAGCTGTAGTCATCGGCCCGGTCCAGCACCCAGTACTCCCAGGTCACGAAGCCCGCCAGATAGCGAACCCGCATCTTGGCATTGGTGCCGGGATCGACGATCTCGCCGCGCCCGCCGATCGCCTTTTCCCGCCCGTCAGGCGTGCCGACCTGACAGGTGTCAAGGACATCGACACGCGTCGGATTGACCAGGACGTAGTTGGAGGCACCGGCCACGCAGCCGTCCGTGATCGACATCGGGAGACGCGCGATCTCCAGCCAGCGCCCGCTGTACAACCGCTCGGCATCGATCGGCTTCAGCGGCTGCGGCGCTCGGTATTCGGACGGGGACGGGGCCGTGACGCAGCCGGCGACAAGGGCGCTGGCAAGGGCAACGGCAGCGAGAGGACGCACAGACATGGGGGTGAGCTCCGACAGGGCCAAAACGGCAATGCCTCAGATACGGCACAGGTTCCCGCCGGACGCGTTCAACCCGCGATCAGTTTCTTGGGCGGCCGGATCCGGCGATAGCGCGCCTCGACAAAGGCGAAGGCCCCAAAGGCCATCAGTCCGATCGCCGTCACGCCTAACAGCCACGAACCGGCCGGTAGAGCTTCCATCGCGTCCAGACCACCGCCGAAGCTGGTGACGTCCGAAGCTCGGGCATGAACGCCAGCCAGGATGACAAAGCCGGCCAGCGGCAGATAGGCCAGGCCGCGCGCCACATAACCTGCACGCGCCACCGGCGTGACCCGCTCGCAGATTTCGGTTGAACAGGCCAGGTCCTCGGCGAAATCGGCCGTGGCCCCCTTGATCATATTGCCCACGCCAACGGCCAGAATGATCAGTCCCGCCCCGATCAGCATCAGATCGCCGAATGGCAGGTCCAACAGCATGGCGGCTTTCTGCTGGTTCTCAGTCTCATCGTCGCGGGACGGTGTGCGACCGAACTCGTCCAGGATTTCAAACACACCGGCCGCCAGCAGACCATAGAAGACACCGCTCATGGCCTGGCCTGCCCTCAGCATCAGGGCCTTGGAATCGCGCCCTTCCCGATCCGCATCGAAGACCGCCTGGAGCACCCGCCACACGACGAAGGCCCACAGGCCAAGGCCCAGGAGGATCAGCCACACCCGGCCAAAAGGCTGCTCGGCCAGCATGGCGACCGCACCGCTGGAGCCCGTCGACTGACCGATCTGGTCGGTCGCAGCCAGGAACACGATCAGCCCGATGGACAGATAGACAAAGCCTCGCGCGCCATATCCGACCCGCGCCGCGCCCTCCAGCAGGTCATGCAGGGGTGGCACGCGCTTGAGTATGGGCAGACGTCTGCGCCCCTCGTCTCCCAGATCGGCCAGACGCGTGCGGATGGTTTTGATGAGGCTCGCCATGGGGCGACCAACGCCGAATGGGAAATAAGGCTCCGCTGGCGCTGTCGGCCTTGAGCCGGCTCGTGCGTCTTCCTACTTGGGTTCACCATCGGGAGGGCGCGCATGCATCCGGTTATCGCCATCGAAGGCCTGACCAAGACCTATAAGTCAGGGCTTCAAGCGCTGAAGCGCGTCGATCTGACCATTTCAAAAGGCGAAATCTTTGCCCTGCTTGGCCCGAATGGAGCCGGCAAGACGACGCTGATCTCCATCGTCTGCGGGATCGTGACCCCGACCACCGGGACGGTGGTCGCTGATGGTTTTGACAACCAGACTCACTATCGACAGGCGCGTGAACGCATCGGCCTGGTGCCCCAGGAACTGACCACCGACGCCTTTGAGACGGTTCTGGCCACGGTGACCTTCAGCCGCGGCCTGTTCGGCAAGGCCCCGAACCCGGCCTTCATCGAACAGACGCTGCGCGATCTCAGCCTCTGGGAAAAGCGCAACGACAAGATCATGACCCTGTCGGGCGGCATGAAGCGCCGCGTGATGATCGCCAAGGCCCTGAGCCACGAGCCCGACATCCTGTTTCTTGACGAGCCCACAGCCGGGGTCGACGTCGAACTGCGCCGGGACATGTGGAACCTGGTCCGCGCCCTGCGCGACCGGGGCGTCACCATCATCCTGACCACCCACTACATCGAAGAGGCCGAGGAGATGGCCGACCGTGTTGGGGTGATCCTCAAGGGCGAACTGATCCTGGTCGAGGAGAAGTCGGCCCTGATGAAGAAGCTGGGCAAAAAGACCCTGACCCTGAACCTGCAGGAACCGCTGGAGGCTCTGCCCGCCGAACTGGCCGAATGGGCCCTGACGTTGAAGGCGGACGGGGCAGAACTGGAATATGTCTTCGATTCCAACGCTGAAAAGACGGGCGTACCCTCCCTGCTGCGCCGCCTGTCGGACCTGGGGATCGCGTTCAAGGACCTGAACACCCGCCAGAGTTCGCTGGAGGACATCTTCGTCAGCCTGGTCCACCAGAATGGAAAGGCCGCGTGATGAGCTTCAACGGTTACGGCGTATGGGCCATCTATCGGTTCGAGATGGCGCGCGCCCTGCGCACGGTCTGGCAGTCGATCGTCACGCCCGTCATCACCACCGCGCTCTATTTCGTGGTGTTCGGCTCGGCCATCGGATCGGCCATGACCGAGATCGACGGCATCCCGTACGGGGCCTTCATCGTGCCGGGACTGATCATGCTCAGCCTGTTCACCCAGTCGATCTTCAACGCCAGTTTCGGCATCTACTTCCCGAAATTTACCGGCACCATCTATGAGCTGCTAAGCGCACCGGTCTCGCCGTTCGAGATCGTGCTGGCCTATGTGGGAGCAGCGGCGACCAAATCGGCGATCCTGGGCCTGATCATCCTGGCCACGGCCGCTTTCTTCGTGCCGTTGCAGATCCTGCATCCCTTCTGGATGCTGGCCTTCCTGATCCTGATCTCGGTGACCTTCAGCCTGTTCGGCTTCATCATCGGCATCTGGGCCAATGGGTTCGAGCAGTTGCAGATGATCCCCATGCTGGTCGTGACGCCTCTGACCTTCCTGGGCGGGTCTTTCTATTCGATCGACATGCTGCCCGACGCCTGGCGGACGGTGACCCTGTTCAACCCGGTCGTCTATCTGATCTCGGGCTTCCGCTGGGCCTTCTACGGAACGTCGGACGTGGGCATTGGCGTCAGCCTGGCGGCGACGCTGGGCTTTTTCTTCATCTGCCTGGCGATCGTGACCTGGATGTTCCGCACCGGATATCGGCTGAAGTCCTGATCCATAGGCGGGGGGCCACGAAACCGCCCCGGTCGCGGAACAGTCTGGCGGCTCTTCGCTTATCCTGAAGCGCGCTGCCCGTTGCAGCGCGGGAGTGTTCATGTCCACCGACGCCCCCCAGCCCTTCCGCCGCCAGGTTCAGTGGTCCAGCCTGCCCAAGCCGGTGTTCCGCGCTGGCCCCCTGCCCAGCGGCGGGACCCTTCCGCCTTTGCCTGAGTTGCCAAAGCCGTTGCCGCCACAGGCCGCGGCGACCCGGCCCGTCGCACCTCGCCCAGCGGGGGGCGGCATATTGAACGGTTCGCTGATCCCCCAGGCTCCCCGGCCGCGTCCTCAGGCTCAGCCGGCCGCCCCGGTTCCCGCCGTATTCCGGGCCCAGCCGCCAGCGCTGCCCGCCGAGCAAAAGCCCGAGCGCGCACCGGTCCCGCCCCCGTCGATGCATGACATGACCGTGCGGGCCCTGCCTGAACCCGATGCAGCAGAAGTCGCGGCACCGGAGGCACCGCAGCCGATCCGCCCGGTCAGCGCTGCGGCGTCCGAAAAGTCCCGGCGGACCTCACGCCTTCCGCTGATGGTCGGGGCCGGACTGGCCGCTTCGGTTGCCGTCGTCGCAGGGGTCTGGACCCTGACCCGGAATGAGGATGCGCCCAGCACGACTGCCCCGGCGGAAGCAAGGGTTGAGGCTCCTGCCCCGCCCGCGCCTGTCCGTGTGGATGCCGTCGTCGAGCGCCAGGCCCCCGTCGCCGAGACCACGGTGCCGGTGGAGGCCGCCTCGCAGCCGGTCCGTGAAGCGCCAGCGGTCTCGAGCGTGCAACCGGCCCGGCGCACCACCCCCGCGCCGGTGCCGTCAGAGGCGACCCCGTCTCCGGTCGTTGCGGTACCGCAGATCGACACGGCTCCGTTGATCGAACCGGCCCCGGTTCCCGCCGGTCCAGCGCCGACGACCGCCGAACGTCCCACCAGCGACCCCGACGCGCCGGTGCTGACGCGGCCCCAGCCCCTGGACTGACGCCGTCTCTATTTCATGGTCAGATAGCCGCGCTCGACCATGCGGCGCAGGGCTTCATAGGCTTCGGCCAGTTCC